>CAZERB010000166.1:0-3137 GCA_964514645.1 uncultured Anaerolineales bacterium | reverse complement strand
AAGAGAAAGATATCCAAAGGGCGGAGGGATAGGCGGCGGAGCCATTGGCGGCTCAAGCCTTTGCATCTCGTGCCTTGTCCCCAGTGCCATGAACTTCGCTTGCCTCACCATGCTTGCCCTACCTGTGGCACTTATGGGGGGCTCGAGGTGATCCCTAAAGAGGAGTCGAAATAAGCCGGCCTCTTCTCCCCTCCTTATGGCCGTGCCCGGTGGCAGAGGGGGCACGGCCGCTTCTATGTCAGTATAAAAGTCTGCCTTATATAGAAGGGGGACAGGCAAACGATGGCTAAGAAGTTGGCTCTTCTTTTCCCCGGCCAGGGCTCCCAGTACGTGGGTATGGGTCGAGATCTTTACCAAGAGTGGCCCCAGGCTCGGGCCATCTTTTCCCAGGCTGATGAGGCTTTGGGGTTCTGTCTCTCAGACCTCATCTTCCAGGGGCCTGAGGAGGCGCTGGGCGATACTATCAACACGCAGCCGGCCATATTGGCTACCAGCATAGCCTGTTGGGAGGCTCTATCTGCCCGGGGGTCGTTTGAACCCGCCTATGTTGCGGGCCATAGTCTGGGAGAATACACCGCCCTGGTGGTGGCGGGCGCTCTGCCCTTCGAGGAGACCTTACACCTAGTGAGAGAGCGTGGCCGCCTGATGAAGGAGGCGGGAAAAGAAAATCCAGGGGGCATGGCCGCCATTCTGGGCTTGAAAGAGAGGGTGGTGGAAGAGATCTGCCACCAAGTCGATTCCCAAAACCCGGGAACTTTGACTGTAGCCAACTATAACTGTCCCAGCCAAGTCGTCATCTCTGGCCTTAAGGAGGCCCTAAAAGTGGCTATGAAGATGGCACAAGAGAGAGGCGCACGGCGGGTCGTGCCCTTAGCGGTGAACATCGCTGCCCATTCGCCCCTCATGGCCTCCGCGGCCACCCTCTTCGCCCAGGTAGTCGCTCGTCTCCCCTTCCGCCGAGCAGAGATCCCCGTTGTAGCCAACTTCACCGCTCAGCCCATCGCCTCCCCCGAGGAGATAAAAAACGAACTGGTTCAGCAACTCGCCTCCCCCGTTCGCTGGACCGAGTCGATCCGATATATGATAAAAGAAGGCGTCTCCACCTTCATAGAGGTGGGGCCGGGAAATGTGCTCAGTGGGCTGGTGAAGCGGATCGATAAGGGAGCCCAGGTCGTAAATGTAGGTCATCTAGAAGAGTTGCGAGGTTTCAGGCTATGATTTCCCTCGGTCGTACCGATATCACAACCTTTCGACAGCCTTTTACCACCCACTATGGAATAGCCTATGGGGATGAACCTAGGTCTGACGCAAGGAGGGCAAAGTGATCGACCTAACCGGTAGAGTAGCCCTCGTCACTGGGGGCTCTCGGGGCATCGGACGGGCCATCGCCCTCAAACTAGCCTCCCTGGGAGCCAAGGTGGCGGTCAATTGCTATACCAATGAGGATGAGGCCGCCGCCCAAGAGGTGATAGAGGAGATCGCATCCCAAGGCGGAGAGGCGATCGCCGTGCAAGGGGATGTGAGGGACGCCGATCAGGCCGGGGATCTAGTGAGGAAGACCCTGGAGGCGTTCGGCCGTCTAGATATCCTGGTCAACAACGCGGGCATCACCAAAGATACCCTGCTGATGCGGATGAAGGAGTCTGACTGGGACCTGGTGATAGACACCAACCTCAAGGGAGCCTTCAATGTGACTAAGGCTGCCCACCGTCCCATGTTGAAGCAAAGATACGGCCGCATCATCAACATCAGCTCCGTCTCCGGCCTGGTGGGCCAGGCCGGCCAGGCCAACTATTCAGCCTCTAAGGCCGGCCTGGTGGGCTTCACCAAGGCCGTGGCCAAGGAACTGGGCTCCCGCAACATCACCGTCAACGCCGTAGCCCCAGGCTACGTCCCCACCGACCTCACCGCCGATCTTCCTCAGGATCTGGTGGAGGAGTTCCTCAAACTCACCCCCCTGGGCCGACCAGGTACCCCAGATGAGATAGCCAATGCTGTGGCCTTTTTCGCCTCCGAGGAGGCTTCTTATATCACCGGCCAGGTGTTAAGCGTTGACGGCGGCATGATGATGGTTTAAGAAGGAGCATAGAGATGGAAGAGAACTCGGGGTTAGTCATGATCTCGCCGCAGGTCCTAACGACTATCGCTCGCCAAGCAACTCTCAATGTCCCTGGAGTGGTGAGCATGAGCCCGGGCATCACTTTCAACCGCCTCCTAAGACGAGGCAAGGGTAGCGAGGGTGTCAGGGTGGCGGTAGAAGAGGGTACCGTCTCCATAGACCTCTTCATAGTCGTTGAGCCCCAGGTGAACATGCTTCGCCTGGGCCAGGAGATCCAACGAGAGGTGACCCGTGCCATCCAGGAGCTGGTGGGAATGGCTGTGCGGGAGGTTAATGTCCATATCGAAGATGTGATCCCAAAAAAGCCGGGGGAAGAAGAGGTTGGCGAAAGTTCGACGTGAGGCCCGGGCCGTGGCCCTCCAGACCCTCTACGAGGTGGACACCGTTCACCACGACTGGAACGTCGTCTTGGCTCGCCATTTGGAGGAGCATCACCTCCCTCCCCAAAGTTCCGATTTCGTCCGACATCTGGTGAGTGGCGTCCTGGAGCACCAGGCCAAACTGGACGCCATAATCAGCGAAATCGCTCCCCAGTGGCCTTGTGACCAGATGGCGGTCATCGATAGGAACATCCTCCGGATGGCTATCTATGAGATGGTGATGGACCCAGAGGTGCCGGTTAAGGTGGCCATCAACGAGGCGGTGGAGTTGGCCAAGGCCTTCGGCAGCGAGAGTTCTCGTCGCTTTATCAACGGTGCCTTGGGGGCCTTGGCCTCTCGGCGCAACCTTCTTGAGGTGGAGTCATGAACTTTGGAGGGATCGGGGGAGGGGAACTCTTAGTCATCCTGGTCATCGCCCTCATCGTCTTCGGACCAGGGAGACTCACGGAGGTCGCTTCGAGCCTGGGAAAAGCGTTGCGGGAGTTTAGAAAGATGTCCCAGGACCTCACCTCGGAACTACAGAAAGAACTGGAAGTGACCAAAGAACTGCAGGCTGAGTTGCAGAAAGAAGTGGGAGTGACCAAAGAACTGCAAGCCGAGTTACAGAAAGAGTTCCAACCCCTTCCGGGCGAGGAAGC
>CAZERB010000165.1:0-3137 GCA_964514645.1 uncultured Anaerolineales bacterium | reverse complement strand
CATCACCCACGGCAACGGCCCCCAGGTAGGGTTCATCCTCCTGCGTTCTGAGTTGGCTAGCCAACTCCTGCACACGGTCCCCCTGGATTCCTGCGGAGCCGATACCCAAGGAGCAATCGGCTACATGATCCAGCAGAGCCTGGGGAACGAGTTTCAGAAGCGGGGCATAAAGAAGCCCGTGGTTACGGTGGTTACCCAGGTGGTGGTAGATAAGGACGACTCGGCTTTTGGGAACCCCACCAAGCCCATCGGCCCCTTCTACGATGAGGCGAGGGCCAAGAGGTGTCGGGATGAGGAAGGGTGGCATATCATGGAGGACGCCGGCAGGGGCTGGAGGCGGGTGGTCCCCTCCCCCATACCGAGGCGCATCGTAGAGCAGGAGGCTATAAAAGCCCTCATCGGGCAGGGGTTCGTGGTCATCGGCGTGGGCGGAGGCGGAATCCCCGTGGTCGAGGAGGATGGTTCCCTGCGGGGAGTGGAAGCGGTTATCGATAAAGATTACGCCTCGGGGCTTCTAGCCACCGGCATCAGGGCCGACCTCTTTCTCATCTCCACGGCCGTAGAGAAGGTGGCCCTCAACTACGGAAAGCCGAACCAGGTCGACCTGGATCGGTTGACCATGTCCGAGGCGAAGAGGTATTTGCTAGAAGGCCACTTTCCTCCCGGCAGCATGGGGCCAAAGATAAAGGCGGTGATAAAGTTTCTGAAGGAGGGAGGCAAAGAGGCCCTCATCACCTCACCGGAGAACCTGGCGCGCGCTCTGCGAGGAGAGACGGGAACGAGGATCACACACCATTAGGAGGGAAGATGAGGTACAAGGTTTATCTGGATATCGGGGAAGGGACCCTCTCTGAGGGAGGCCCCTTGGCCCATATCCCGGCCCTACCTGGCTGTGTCGCCAGGGGCAGGACCAAAGAGGAGGCCTTCAGCAACCTCAAAGATCTCCTCGGAGACTACCTCGCTCTTTTCGGCAAGGTGGATGAAAGCCTCCCGGCCAGCCTCGCCGATGTAGAACTAGACGTGGAGGAGACCGAGGCCTCTATCTTCCCGGAAGATATGATACCCTTGAAGCCGGAGGAGGCAGGGAGGCTCCTGCGCAAGATGGAACTCTCCCGCCAGGCCCTGCTGGATAGAATTTCTGGCCTTTCTGACGAGATGTTGGCTTGGAAAGGCGACGAGGATACCTGGCCCATTAAGCGAATCCTGGAGCACATCGCCAACGCGGAGTGGTGGTATATCACGCGCCTCCAAGACTGGCCCGGGGACCCTTTTGAGCGACTGGAGTCAACTCATCGCTACCTCCTGAGCGAGTTGGGCCGCCTGGGGCCAGAGGAGTTGAACCGAGTAGCCACCTATTACGGCCAGAAATGGACACCTCACAAGGTTCTGCGTCTCCTGTCTACTTACTACCGGTTTCAAAACGAGATCATCGAGAAAGAGTTGGCGGCAATGACCAAGGGCGATAGAGAGAGGCTCTCCCCTGAAGATCTGGAGAGTTTCCAGGTTGTCTACTTCCAGAGCGATGACCAGCCCTCCGACCTGGAGCCCCTTTCGGCCAAGGAAAGGGATACCCTTCTGAACCAGGCCGAGGCTGCTCGACAGGCGATCTTGGACACTATCCAGAAGATAGGTTCGCTGCCCGTCGAGGACCAGGAGTGGAAACCCAGAGGGCGCACTTACTCCCTGCGAGAGCGGGTAATGGAAGTGGCCGATGATGAGCAGAACTTCGCCCTGCGCCTCACAGAGTGGCCACCCGACCCCTTAGAGAAGTTAGAGGCCATCCGTCAGATGGCGGTGGAGCGTTTAGGAAACCTCACTCCCCTGGAACTGGGGCGAGTCACCATCCACTATGGTGAAGAGTGGACAGCCCGTAAGGTCTTCCGCCGCTTCTTGGAACACGAGAGGGAACACCTGAGCCATATCGAGGGGGTCTTAGAGGGATACCGAACCCACAAGAGATAAAATGGATCACGTCCTAGGCTTGAAGTGTGTCCTTTGCGGAGAGGAATATGCCACGCACGAGGTGCTCTACGTCTGCCCTAAGCACGGCTATGAGGGCATCTTGGACGTTCAATACGACTACCAACTCATCGCTAAGACGCTAACCAAAGCAGGGTTGGCCCAAAACCACGACTACTCCATCTGGCGATACAAGTCGCTCCTCCCCGTGGACACCGAAAGCCCCGTCCCCCCTCTCCAGGTGGGCTGGACCCCCCTATATCAGGCCAAGCGCCTGGGGGAGAAATTTGGCCTCTCGCATCTCTATCTGAAAGATGACGGGCGGAATCCCACCGCCTCCCTGAAAGACCGGGCCAGCGCCATCGGCGTGGTGAAAGCCCGAGAGTTGGGGAAGAAGATCATCACCTGTGCCTCCACGGGGAACGCGGCCTCTTCCTTGGCTGGACTAGCGGCCAGCGTAGGGATGCGAACCGTCATCTTCGTCCCGGAAAGCGCCCCCAAGGCCAAGGTGGCTCAACTCTTGATCTTCGGGGCCCAGGTGATCATGGTAAAGGGCACTTACGATGAGGCTTTCGACCTCTGCCTTGAGGCCTCCGATGAGTTCGGCTGGTATTCGAGGAATACCGCCTATAACCCTTACCTTTCCGAGGGGAAAAAGACGGCCGCCCTGGAGATCTGCGAGCAATTAAGTTGGCGGGCCCCGGATAGGGTTTTCGTCTCCGTGGGGGACGGCTGCATCATCGGCGGCTTACATAAGGGTTTCAAAGATCTCCTGGCCTTGGGCTTCATAGGGCGCCTCCCAAAACTTGTGGGCGTACAAGCGGAGGGGGCGGCTCCTCTAGTGCGGGCTTGGGAGACAGGCGAGTTCCAGCCAGTGGTCCCTCATACCATAGCGGATAGCATCTCCGTAGGTATCCCTCGGGACAGGGTGAAGGCTCTCCGCGCCGTGAGAGAGACAGGCGGCCAGTACGTGGCCGTGAGCGATGAGGAGATATTAGAGGCCATGAGGCAACTGGGAAGAGAAGCCGCTATCTTCGCCGAGCCAGCGGGAGCAACGGGCTTCGCCGGGCTGGTCAAACTGGCGAACGAGATCGACCCCCAAGAGTTAATAGTCGTCCTGGTGACCGGGAACGGGCTCAAGGATGTGGAGAGCGCAATCAAGGCCACCAAGGAGCCGC
>CAZERB010000164.1:0-3147 GCA_964514645.1 uncultured Anaerolineales bacterium | reverse complement strand
GGGGAGGTCTCCGGTACCTCTTGAACCTAAGCCAGAGCGATGAAGTCATCCTTTGCGTGGGCAAGAAGTATACCATTACCGAGTACCCAGAAGGTGCCCCTTCGCGAACGGGTATGCCTTTGGAGGCATGTCGCCAAAACGCTGAGTGAGCCACGCCTACCGATCATGAGCACCTCACCGTGGCCACTTATTGATCCTACTCTCCTACCGTTTGACAGTGGTGGCCTTACCCGCTCTCTAGATCACCTCTCCAGTATTTGGGCCAGTTTATAGAACTCCAAATCCACGCTCTTCCGGATGGCCAGCACCTTCTCCAGGTTGGTAGCCACCACCTTATTCCCGATGAGACCCACCATCTTCCCCTTTTGACCCTTCATCAGTTGCTGGACCGCTGCCGCTCCCAGCCGTGTGGCTAGCAGACGGTCGAAGGCGCTGGGTGAACCCCCGCGTTGGACATGACCCAAGATAGTCACCCGCACCTCGAAACCCAGTTCCTCCCCACTTAGATGCTGGGCTAAGGTCTGGGTATCGGGCTTGGCCCCCTCGGCTACCACAGCGATGAAGTGGGCCTTTCCCCGCACATAGGCGTCCTTGACCCTCTCTGCCAGTTCCTCGCAACTGGTCTCCACCTCGGGTATGACGATCGCCTCCGCGCCTCCGGCGATCCCTCCCATGAGGGCCAGATAGCCTGAATCCCGCCCCATTACCTCGACTAAGAAGGCCCTCTGATGAGAAGAGGCGGTATCTTTGATCCTATCGACAGCATCTAAGAGCGTATTTAGAGCCGTATCCACCCCGATCGATATGTCAGTGAAGGCGAGGTTGTTATCGATGGTAGAGGGAACGCCTATCACTGTGAACCCCATCTGGTGAAGTTTGAGAGCACCGGTCTGGGAGCCATCGCCGCCGATAACCACTAAAGCCTCGATGCCATGACGATTGAGGTTCCGCAAGGCCGTTCGACGACCATCCTCGGTCTCGAACTCAGGGCAACGAGCGCTCTCCAAGCAGGTGCCTCCCTTCTGGATGATGCCCCCCACGGAACGGGCGTTCAGGGGCTCCATGTCGGCGTCGATGAGGCCAGCATACCCTCGATGGATGCCTACCACCTCTAACTCGTGGCCTATGGCGGTGCGGACCACAGCCCTGATGCAAGGGTTCATCCCTGGAGCATCACCTCCACTGGTGAGGACGGCTATCTTTCTCATACCATCAACTCCCATGCAAATTCTCACCTCAACTACGACGACTCTTTGAATTAGTGGTTTCTACCCTGATGCTGCCCTCCCCCAGAATAGCGATGAGGGCTCTCTCCAGTTCTGGCGAATACCCAGTAGTGGCGTTGGGAAAATCTAACTGCACAACCCCTTCCTCCTGGTGGAGGTATAGAGTAAAGCGGTCCGAGCCTGGATGGCGGGCTAAGAGATGGTGTACCTCCCCTAGCCTTCTTATATCCGCCTCTTGATCGTCGCCACGAGGAAAAGTAATATGAAGATGGTAGATGGTAGGCTCTTTTTGGGGAGAAGGCTCCTCTTTCTCGCGCTCTCTCTGATATTCGTCGGCCGAGTGACATATCAGTTTCGCTTCCTCCTCATCGTTCGCCTGTACCCTCCCTTCCACCACCAGGATCTTATCGGGCACCCAGAGATCTTTCGTCTCCTCATAGACACCGGGGAAGACGATGACCTCGATTTCGCCGCTTAAATCTTCCAGACGGGCAAAGGCCATGGGGTTGCCTTTCCTAGTGACGATGCGACGCACTTGGGAGACCATCCCTACCGAGGTCACCCTTTGCCCCTCCATCGACTCCTCGATCTCCCCGCATAATGCGATATCAGACCCTTCCCAATCCTGAGCGATCCTCTGGAGGGGGTGTTCAGAGATATAGACCCCCAAAAGTTCCTTCTCCCAGGCTAATTTCTGTTTATGGGGGATCTCTGAAAGGTCATGGAGGACGAGGAAGTTCTCACCACTATCCCCGAAGAGGCTCATTTGTCCCACCTCCTGAGCACGGTGGGCCCTAGCACTTAACTCCATCATCTGACCGATGCTCCCCAAAAGTGGTCCCCGGGCTCCCAAATCGTCGAGGGCTCCACATCGGATAAGACACTCTAACGCCCGGCGGTTCACCTGCCGGAGGTCGACCCGGCGGGCAAAATCCTCGCCATTCTTGAAGATCTCTCCCAGACGAGCCTCGAGGATGGCGCTCACCGGCCCCTGCCCCACGTTCTTGATAGCCCCCAGACCAAAACGGATCGCTTCTCCCTCTACGGTGAAATCCCAGGAACTATAGTTGACGTTAGGGGGGAGAACCTCGATACCCAAGCGACGACATTCCGCCACACCAGCGGCCACCTTATCGGCATCTCCCTTCTCTACAGAGAGAAGAGCGGTCATATATTCCACCGGGTATTTGGCCTTCAGGTAGGCGGTCTGACAAGTGATCACCGCGTAGGCCGCAGCATGGGCTTTATTGAACCCATAACGGCCAAAATACTCCAACATATCAAAGATCTCGTTAGCCTTATCCTCCCCGATGCTTCGAGATACTGCCCTCTCGATGAACTTCCGGCGCTGTCGCTTCAGCTTCTGGGCTTTCTTTTTCCCTATCGCCTCCCGCAAGAGGTCCGCTTCGCTGGGGGTGAAGTCCGCCAGCTGCATAGCGATCTGGATCACCTGATCTTGGTAAACGATTATCCCGTAGGTCTCCCTTAGGATGGGCTCCAGATCGGGCAAGAGGTAGGTGATGGGTGTCAGGCCCTGCTTTCTCCTGATGAAGTCGCCGATATATTTCATAGGCCCCGGACGATAGAGGGCGATAGTAGCCATCACGTCACCAAAGCAGGTGGGGCGGAGCTCCTTTAGGACTCTGCGCATTCCCGCACTCTCCACCTGGAAGACGCCTACCACATCCCCGACCGAGAGGAGTTCATAGATGGCTGGATCGTTAAGGTTCAAACCCTCTGGGGCGAGTTCGATGCCTCGCGTTTCCTTTACCAGTTCCATGGCCCGTCTAATAACGGTCAGGGTGGAGAGGCCCAGAAAGTCCATCTTCAAGAGTCCGATCTGTAAGAGGTCGTTCATGGCGTATTGGGTGATCACCCCTTCGCCCCTGATAGCCTTCTGAAGGGGGACATACTCGGTGAG
>CAZERB010000163.1:0-3189 GCA_964514645.1 uncultured Anaerolineales bacterium | reverse complement strand
AGGGAGCAGATGAACCTGGAACTCTTGCGCATCTGGGAAGCGAGCAAGAAAACAGTGGTGATGGTGACCCATAGCATTCAAGAGGCGATATTCTTAGCCGACCGGGTTCTAATCATGAGCTCCCGACCGGGGCATATAGAGGTTATCGTCCCTATCGATCTCCCCCGTCCTCGCCGTCCAGAGATGGTCTATCAGGAGAGGTTCGGAACCCTCTTCCGACGAGTCCATCATATCATCGGGGGCCCCGCGAATACGTAGATTTACACGCAACTGACAAGAGAAAAAACCCCTTCTATTAAGGGGCTTCCGTTTGTAGTCTTCATCAACCCTCATCGAGATCTGTGAGGCGATCTCCTTTTCGCCTTCTCGCCCCCTCTAGCCGTGCTCTCAAGAAATCAGCCATTGATCCCATTAGTTGGTATATCCGCGTCGGTAACCTCTGGGAGATCGCTCGGCTCAAACCCTCCCAGACCGCGTAGGCTTCCATCTTCTCTAGGGAAGTGAGCCCCTCCCGGCTGAATCGCTCCTGGAGGTAGAGTTGAGCCAGGCGGAAGGCACCCTCTTTGGCCTCGGGAACCCCCTCTACCAGCAACTTCGCATACTCCGTAGGCGTCTGGCTCTCCTGGGGTTCGAGACCCAAAAGGCGAGAATAGAGGACCATGCGTCTAAAGAGCCTCTCCGCCGCGGGCAGATCCTCCATCCGCCTCCACCAGAGGAAACCAAAGACCGAGCCAGAAGCCAGAAGGAGGATAGCGAGAACCGGCCACAAGATCTCTACCCTACGCCAAGGGGCTCTGGACACTGCACCACGAGGTGGTGACGGCGGCTGCTCCGGCCGTTCCATTTCCAGAAAATCGGACCTCTCTCCCTCTGGCCCCTCTGCTTCGCCCCCTGCCTCCTCCTCGCTCACCGGCTTGAGCCGCACAATGAGTGGCTCCCCAGCCGTAGGTTCGAATTCGATCCAGCCGTAGTCAGGAAAATAGACCTCTACCCAGGTATGGGCGTTGGAGCGTCGCACCCGGTAGCCATCCAACTCCTCGTCATACTCCCCACCTGCATACCCTACGGCTATCCGCGCTGGTATGCCCACCGCCCGGGCCATCACCACCATGGCTGAGGCGTAGTAGTCGCAATACCCCTCCCGGCTATCGAAGAGGAAGTAATCCACCCCGTCGCGGTCAGGAGGCGGGGCCTCTATATCCTCGTTGTAGGGGATCTGGCGAAGATACTCCTCCAGAGCGACCGCCTTATCATATATGTTGTCGTACTCTCGGGTGAGTTCCAAGGCCAACTCCCTCACCCGCTTCGGTAGGGTGGGCGGTAACTGAAGATACCGGCTAGTGACCCAAGAGGGGTAGATGATAGAGGGGTCCTCCCTCATGGCCGTCGGCACGAACCCCTCGGCACGCAAGTAGTTAACGATCCACTCAGGCAGCATGGTCGCTTGACGCAGCATATCCTCGTTGGCAAAAGATACGGAGGAGACAACGACGTACGGACGTTGAGGGCCCACCGGGACCTTACTGGTGAGGGAGGAGATGCCGGCTACCCTCTCTCTAATCACCTCCGTCGCTTCCTCACCCCGTCCCCACCAGAGTTGGTAGGTATGCATGCCGGCCTCCACCGGCAGATCAGCCCATATAGGCTGGCCGGCGAAAAACAACTGCCCTCCCGTAGGCTGGTAGAGGGTGATCCGCTGCGTCACCTCCTCACGGATGAAGTCAATCCCCTCTCGAGGCATCTCGGTCTGAGGAGCGATATCCATGATCTCGTCGTCTGTGTTGCTCCAGCCGCGGCCATCGTACTCGTCGTAAACCATGGCCCGCCAATAGCGACCCGAAGGAGCCTGGACCACCATCACCACCTCGCCGCTCAATTCGACCGCCCCCTGAAGGGTCAACCTATCGCCAAAGGCCGCGTAAGAGCCACTGGTCTGATAACTGCGCAAGGAGGAGAAGAGCCGGCTGAACTGATGCTGTGCCCTATCCCAAAGGCCCTCCCCACCCCAATCTGGGGATCGGAAGAGGTCAAAAGCGGTGATGGGCATGAGCCAGGCTAAAGCCAGTACCACTAAGGAGAAGATAGCCCCGTCTCGGAGGAAGTCGAGCGCGCTATCGGGTGGGTAGATGACCTTAGCCCCCCTCCATTCCTTCTCCCGCCCACTTAGAGCGACCCGGATCAGTAAGATGAGAGAAGAAATGAGATAGATCATGAGCCAGATATTCAACTCTGGGGGGCCATAGTATCTATTGATCGATATCGCCACTCCGCCCGAGACCACCCCCGGCCAGGCGGAGTGGGAGCGGAAGAGAAACCAAGCGGAAAGGTACCCTATAATCCAGGTGAGAACAGTCATGAAGATGAGGAAGACCAAGTTATCCCCGCTCACCCCGCTCCCCAGGGCTATCTGCAGCCAGTGGAGGAGGTGAGCGGCCAAAATCTCCCACCGGTCGCGCCAGCCCATGCTGGGAGCCACGAAACGGAGGATGAGGAAGAGAAGCCAGGAGGTACCCAAGATCAGGCTCAGCGAGTGGGCGAAGGGGCTACGCACTCCCCATCGGGCCAGGAGCAGCCCCAGGAACATACCCCCTAGGATGCTCCATTGAAGGATAGAAAGCCCCTCTACCCACTTTGCCTCCATGATGGCCCAGGCGACGCTGCTGAGCATCAACCCCAGAAAGAAGAGCGATAGCCAGCCCTCCTCGGGCTTCAAACGGAAACGCATCTAGAACCCCACTATAAGCACCAAGAAACCCCACCCCTAGTTCAATGATACGGTTTCCGCTCACCCCTGTCAAACAAGGGGTTGACAAGCCCCCTGGCCGATGTTAGCATAGTTTCGCTTTAGGCCTCTCTCAGTTGGGGCGCCGGCCTAGGCAGGTCCTTACCTCTTAGGTCGCATCTTATTGGCACGGGAAAGAAGCGCTATTGAGAAGGTTCCTTCGCTGGTATAGAGAGCAAAGCGTATCTCGGCAGCGGCTCTACAGCCTCCTGGCGGTCATCACCACGGCTACCCTCCTCCTCTACTGTCTAGGGATCTCTTCCTTTCTCCTCCGCCCCGTTCTCATCGGCACCCCTGTAGTAATACCCACCGTCTACGTGGTCTCCCCTCCCACCTCCCAGCCACAGCAATCACCGGCTTCCAGACCGACAGTCACCCTCCCCCCTACTCCCACACAACTCCCCATC
>CAZERB010000162.1:0-3220 GCA_964514645.1 uncultured Anaerolineales bacterium | reverse complement strand
GTACCAGGATCAACATCCCGATCACAATCCTCTTGGACATCTGTTTGTCTCCTTACTTGTCAAGATAACAAACTTTGGCCCCTGCCACCACCTGCTCAGCCGTGAGGTTATAGAGGGCATCGAAGAGGGCTACTTTGAAACTCCCTGGCCCTTGGGCCTGGGAAGCGGCCATTTCAGCGGCCAAGCCGAAGGAGACCAACCCTCCCGTGGCCGCCAAGAGGTAGTCATCCTCTACAGCGGCGAAGGCGGCGATCATGGTAGTAGCCATGCAGCCGGTGCCGGTGATAGTTTTGAGCATCGGGTGGCCGTTGTCCACAGCCATCACCCGTTCCCCATCGGAGATTATATCTCTTGCCCCGGTGATGGCTACTGTGAGTCGATTTTTTTTGGCCAGGGCCTTGGCTACAGCGATGGGATCTTCTACCTCCACGACGCTCTCCACCCCTTTGACCACCCCTCCCAGCCCGGTTAAGGCACCGATCTCCCCGGAGTTGCCCCTTACTACGGCGATTTTGAGTTCCTTCAAGAGGCGTAGGTTGCTCTCCGTGCGCAGGGGCGTGGCCCCCGCTCCCACGGGATCTAAGACGATGGGGATGCCTAATCGATTAGCCTTCCGACCGGCTATGATCATCGCCTCTACCCACTGGGGCGTGAGGGTGCCCGGGTTAAGGACCAACGCTCCCGCCATACTGACCATATCGGCTACCTCTTCTTTGGCGTGGGCCATTACCGGCAAGGCCCCCACATGGAGGGTGACGTTAGCCGTGTCGTTCATCACCACGAAGTTCGTGATATGATGAAGGAGGGGCTTCTTCTTGCGAATCCGCTCTAGGACCTCGGCTATTTTCTCGCTCAGGTGGCTCATGGCTCTCTCCTCGCTACAATGTTTCCCAGTTTCGCTAGAACCAAGTATATGATGAGGGTAATTAGGAAACTGGGGATAGAAGCGCCTAGATGTGGTACGTTCCGTGCTATGTAGTGATAGGTGAATATCCCTATAATCCAGACTCCCAAGGCTATAGGGTTGAGTCCTAGCCAATACCAATATTTGGCTCGTGGTGGGGGCTCACGATAGAGTTCTGTTGTTTCATACTTTCGTCTGTTGAGCACGAAATAGTCGGCGGCCAGGAGGCCGAAGAGGGGGACGAAGACGGAGCCTATCAGCAGCAAGAACCCCTCGTATTGGCCGATTGGCACAAGAACGGCCAAGATAAAGCAGACGAAACCTATGGCCGTTGCCAGCAGCCATTGCTTCGCTTTTGGCAGGACGTTTTGGCTGGAGACGGCCGCGGAGTAGATATCGGCAAAGGCGTTGTCGGTCTCGTCGACAAGGATGAGGACAAGAGCCACCCAACCCCCGGTCACAGCCATGATGGCCGGGATCAGATCCTCGGTCTTCAGAGCCAGGACGAAGAGGGCTCCCAAAGCGTAGAACCAGATGTTGGCTAGAAAATAGCCTAGATATGTCCCCCAGAAGGCTTGCTTTGTCTTCTTGGCGAAGCGGTTATAGTCGGCCACCAGGGGCATCCAAGAGATGGGCATAGCCACCACTAGATCCACCGCTAGCCAGAAGGGCAACCCTCCCTCTCCCGCTCTCCTTAAGAGTCCTCCTATATCGTAATGGGAGAAGAGATAGTAAGTGAGCCAGATGGTGGTGGCGTAAACTAGCCAGACGGCGAACTTCTCCAGCCATTGCTTCACCACGGCTAAGGGCCCCCCGATGGCCAGAAGGGTGCAAAAGGCGGAAAAAAGGAAGACCCAAATGAAGTAGTTGGAGAAGCCGAGGAGGCTCTTAGCGATACTATCGGCTGCCTGGGCCATGATGATTATCTCGAAGGAACCCCAGCCTACCAGTTGCAGAAGGTTTAGGAGGGTGGGGACATAGGAGCCGTGTAAACCTAACACAGGACGCAAAAGCACCATGGTGGGGATGGCGTTATCGCTGCCCACCACCCCAGCGAGGGCCAGGAGAAGGACGCCCAAGGCGGTGCCGATGAGAATGGCCATAAGCGCTTGCCCCAAGCCCAACCCCGGCACCAAAAGAGTGCCTGCCAAGAGCACTAAGAGCCCCACGCCCAGGCTGGACCATAAGGCGAAGTAATCGAAAAAGCCTAGTACTCGATGTTTCTCAGGGACCGGTTCGATCCCCCATTCGGGGGGCGGGGTGATCTTAAACATCTCCACCTCCTG
Organism: uncultured Anaerolineales bacterium; assembly: GCA_964514645.1. GTDB lineage: Bacteria > Chloroflexota > Anaerolineae > UBA7937 > UBA7937 > UBA7937. The sequence continues at coordinate 1,030 of CAZERB010000162.1, read as the reverse complement.
GAAAATGAAAAGGCTTGTGCCAAGCGGAGGCGAGCAAGCCTTCTACTGCTTCCCTACGCTGGCATTATCCAGATCAGGTTCAAAGGGTCGATGGCTCCTTTGGCTTATGGTCGCCCTATCTTTGAGCCTCTATAGCCATAAGCCAAACTTCCCATCCTCTCAGCCTGATTCACCAGGCTCCCCTAGCCTAGATTTAGTTGTTAATTCTTTCTGACAGATAGACGGCAAACTATAACTCTATCTCTTCGACTATAATTCTATTCTCAAACGAAGGCGCTGTCAAGCCAAAGAGCAAGATTTCCAGCCCATCGTAGGGGCCAATTTCCATCTTCTTACGGCGTCCCTGCTACTAGCGACCTTTTCCTTTCTGCACAATCTAGGTTTTTAGAAGCATAGCCGCTAGGTCTCTGGCTGCGCGAGACATGTCAAGAAAGACGAGGCCTAGTTTGGCCTTCGCCCTAGCCATCACGGTAAGGACCGCCTCCTCCCCGATGGAACTCAAGATGACGTAGCCCTTCTCCCCCCGAATGTAGACTTGCTGGAGCATCCCTCGGCCTAGTTCCCCCGCGATCCGGTCTCCTAGGGAGAGCATGGCCGCTGACATGGCGGAGACGCGATCTTCCTCCACCTCTGCGGGGAGGGCAGAAGCCATGATCAGGCCATCCACACTTACCACCGCCGAGGCCTCGATATCGGGAGCGGTAGCCTGAAGGGCCCTTAGCCGCTCTACCATCAACTGAGTCCTTGGTTTCTCCATCTTCTCCTCCTCTCGGGCCCTTTCACTCTTCGGCTCTTTCCAATATGGAATAGAGAAGTTCCAAAAGAACCCTCTTTACGCTCTCCTTATCCGTGGCCACGCAGGGCACCACCTTAACCTCGGAGTCGATCTTCAAAGCGATGCGTAGGTCCCCAGTGGGCCATGCGTCCTTTAGATCCTGCTTGTTGGCGGCTACCACGTAATAGGCCGGGCTGTAATTTTTGAAGAGGTCGAGGATCTCTTTTGCCTCATGGAAAGTCTCTGGGGCTACGC
>CAZERB010000161.1:0-3234 GCA_964514645.1 uncultured Anaerolineales bacterium | reverse complement strand
AAGCACCACCGTCACGATTTGTCCGCTTGGTCCAAGAAGCAGATGTGGATAGTCGGAGGAAAAGCCCGTTGTCGATAGCAGTATCTGCCACGCTCTCGACAATCGCCCCCAGCCAATAGGCTGGGGCTCTTTTTTTCCGCTGTATTTGCAGGGGGATTTCCCGTGGCGTCAGATGTTACCATCTGACGCTCTTTCTGCTGGCAGGAGGTAACTCCTTCCAGCACTGACCAACCTGAGAGGCAAATATCAATCGCGTGCGATGGATGGCTTTTCCCGCTCTTTCTAAGCCTAAGGCAGCCAGCACCTCGTCGGGACGTCCGGCCCCTTCACTATCGTGCTTCAAACGCATCCAGAGGCTCGACCCCTCCAGCCGTAGATCGTCGATGAGGGGGCGGAGGTCGTATCCCTTTCCCCGCCTTTCTCGGGGGATGGTTCCGGCAGCCAAAAGTTCCTCGATCCTGTTTTGTACCTCTTCACCGTCCAGGAGAGAGACGGTATATTCGGCGAAGCGCACCTGCGATTGAAGGGAGGGAAGGGCCATATAAACCTCTCGCACCTCCTTGAGGGTGATACCGGGAGGTATTTGTTTCTTCACACTCCGGGCGAAACTGGTAAGCGAAACGGGACGCTCCAAGAGGATATCCATTACTTCCTCCTCGCCGGTGAATCCCACGGGAAGAGGGGCAGCAAGAGATATCTTGGGCTGGGGGTTGAACCCTTGGGAATAAACCAAGGGGACACTCGCCCGGCGGAGGGCCCGCTTCCAGAGCCGCATCATGTCCAGGTGGGAGAGGTACCGTATCTCCTCCCCCTTACCGAAAGTGATGCGTATTCGCTGGCCGCTCTTTACCATCAATCCTCCCCCTTGCCCTTTCCCGGACAGCCCCAAAGCCCCTGGCCGGCCGCTTCCTGAGCCCCGGGGAAGGTCTCTAGGACGCCACAGGCGAAGCAAGGCCCTCCCCGACAATCGGGCGTGGTCTTGCCCTCGAGGGCCCGCTCACACTCTCGGGCTAGGAACCCCTTTTTCACCCCCACATCGATATGATCCCAGGGGAGAGGGGCATCTCTATCCAGAGGACGCCGAGCGTAGAAATCGGGATCTAACCCTTGGCCCTGGAAGGCCTCCCACCAGTGAGCAGGCTGGAAGAGTTCGTCCCAGGCGTCGAACCGTGCACCTCGCCGCCAGGCCTCGTAGATGACCGCTCCGAGGCGCCGATCCCCACGGGAGAGGATGGCTTCCAGGAGCGTCACTTGAGGATCGCTCCAACTCAAGGGGAATTCCTTCAGGGCTCTACGTAAGAAAGCCTGCTTCTCCTCTAGGCGGGCTTCCCCCTCCAAGGCCATCCATTGGAAAGGGGTATGGGGCTTAGGAACGAAGGTGGCTACACTGATGCTCACTTGAGCCCGTCTTCCACCTATCCTCCGGCCTATCTCCCCGATGCGCTTCACTAGATCACAAATGGCGGCCACATCCTCCATACTCTCCGTGGGCAACCCTATCATGAAGTAGAGTTTGATCCTCTGCCAGCCGGCGCGGAAGGCCCTCTCGGCGGTGTTTAAGATATCTTCCTCTGTGACGCCTTTATTTATCACCCCCCTCAACCTCTGGCTCCCCGCCTCTGGGGCGAAGGTGAGGCCCGTCTTCCGTCGCCCTTGGAAGAGGGCGGCCAACCCCAAGGAGAAGGAATCGACCCGCAGGCTGGGCAGGGAGACCGTAACATAGTGTGGGGCGTGCCGAGTGACGAGCCCTCGCACCATCTCCTCTATCTGGCTGTGGTCACAACTGCTCAAGGAGACCAAGGATAACTCCTCATAGCCCGTGGCCGCAAGGAGCCTGTCGGCGGCGACTAGCACCTCCTCTACCGGGCGCTCCCGAAGGGGGCGATAAACCACCCCCGCTTGGCAGAAGCGGCAACCCCGAGTGCATCCCCTCATGATCTCGATCATGCCTCGGTCGTGAACCGCCTCTACATAGGGCACTATCACTTGAGTGGGGGGAGGAGGCAAGCGATTGAGGATCCGCCTAGTGATGACCGGCCTCGCTTCTGGGATCCGAGGCCGGGGCAAAACCAGGCCACCATCCCCATAGGCCACCTCATAGAGGCCGGGCACGTATATCCCCTCGATCTGGGCCGCCCGATGCAAGAATCGATCCCTCTCCCCTTTGCCCCATTCGTGGTAAGCCTCAACCAACTCCAGGAGCACCTCCTCTCCCTCGCCAATAACGAAGAGGTCAAAGAAGTCGGCCAAAGGCTCAGGGTTATAGGCACAACTGCCTCCGGCGATGATCAGGGGATGGCTTTCATCCCGCTGGCAAGAGAGGAGGGGAATGCCCGCCAGATCGAGCATGGTCAAGATGTTCGTGTAGTTCAACTCGTAGGAGAGGCTGAAGCCGATGATGTCGAAGTCGCCCAGAGCGTGCCTGGTCTCCAGGCTGTAGAGGGGTATCTTCGCCCCTCGCAGGGCCTCCTCCATATCCACCCAAGGGGTATAGGCTCGCTCGACCAAGATATCGTCTTCTTTATTGAGAAGGTCATAGAGGATCATGAGGCCCAGGTTGCTCATCCCCACCTCATAGAGATCGGGATAAGCAAGGAGAACCTTGGTCCTCACCCGGTTCCAATCTTTGACCACGCTATTCCATTCCCGGCCTGTGTAGCGGGCCGGTTTAGTTACTTGGGACAGAATCTGGTCTAACCTTTCCTCGGAGACCTCCACACCTAACCCCCAGTGAGGATTATAGCCTCTCCTGCCCAGGCCAGCAAACATAAAAAGCCCTCTTCTTTTGAAGAGGGCTTTCGTAAAGCCGATGTAGCCTTATGTCTTCTGATACTCGATGTGGAAGCGGTCTTGGTAGGTGGGTTCTCGAGATAGGCTCTCTAAGAGCTCCTTCACCTTCTCTTGTTCCATCCACCGGGTGATGACCCGCAAAAGAACCTCTTCTACCTCCTCGAAGGTGAGGTGGAGCCTATCCCCCCGCACCTCCACCTCGAATGACTCTCCCAGGAACTGAAGGAGGTATGTAGCGTCGTGGAAGATGAGGATCTCGAACCCCCCAGGGCCATACTCCGGCTTAGAGCCGCTTACCGAGGAGAACCGATTACCCCAAGGGTCGGTAGCGGTGATCTGGATCCCAGGGCGAGGGAAGGTGCCCACTATCAAACGGGGGCCCGGCCTCCGCTCCACCGTCATCCTCCAATGATGAGGTTCGGGAGGCGGAGGTGGGGGAGGAGG
>CAZERB010000160.1:0-3252 GCA_964514645.1 uncultured Anaerolineales bacterium | reverse complement strand
GAGGAGGTCGAGACTTGGAAGGAACGCGAACCTATAGCGCCATTTCGCAGACTACTCGTAAAGAATAACTTCTTGACCGAGGCTGAGGCGGACGAGGTTGAAGAGGGGGCGAGAAACGAGGTGGAAGAAGCGGTGCGCTTTGCCCGCAGCAGCCCGAGTCCGGAGCTCGAACTGGCGTTAGCGGATGTTTGGGCACCATAATAAGGAGGAGAAGCCATGAGAGAGATAAGTTACCGCGAGGCGCTCTGCGAAGCCATGGCGGAGGAGATGCGCCGCGACCCACAGGTAGTTCTATGGGGCCTCGATGTCGGGCCATACGGTGGCGCCTTCGCTGCAACCAAGGGCCTGTATGAGGAATTTGGCCCAGAGCGGGTCATAGACATGCCCATTTCAGAGGCGGGGTATGTCGGTGCCGGGGTGGGAGCGGCAATCACGGGTCTCCGTCCCATCGTAGAGCTCCAGTATTCCGATTGGATCACCATCGCCATGGATCAACTCATAAATCATGCTGCTAAGATTCGGTATATGTTCGGAGGGGAGTTGGCGGTACCTTTAGTCTTGCGGGCTCCGGTGGGTGGATATCTATCCGCCTCCGCTGATCACTCCCAAAGTTTTGAGGCCTGGTTTGCTCATGTGCCGGGTTTGAAGGTAGTGGTCCCCTCCACGCCTTATGATGCTAAGGGGCTCCTCAAAAGCGCCATCCGAGAAAATAACCCGGTTATTTTCTTCGAACATAAGAAACTATACGCCATGAAAGGGGGTGTGCCGGAGGAGGAGTATCTCATACCCCTTAGCGAGGCGGATGTTAAGCGCCAGGGCGAGGACGTCACTATCGTGACCTATGCATATGTGGTGGGCAAGTCTCTCAACGCTGCGGAGAGGTTAGCCCAAGAAGGGATCAGTGTTGAAGTGCTGGATCTAAGAACGATAGCTCCCATGGATGAAGAGGCAGTTATACAATCGGTGCGCAAGACCGGGCGCTTGGTGGTCGTGCAAGAAGCATCCCTTCAGTGCAGTGTGAGTTCTGAAGTGACATCGATTGTAATGGAGAGAGCCTTTGATGATCTCGATGCGCCGGTGCTCCGCGTAGGGGCCAAGGGAGTCCCGGTGCCCTTCAACCCCGATCTGGAAAACTTTGTATTGCCTCAAGAGGAGGATATTATTGCCGCAGTGAAGAAGGTTATGGGAAGGTAATAACAGGCGCCCTGTCTAGGAGGAATTCCCTCCTTACGCTGTTGGAAGGGGGAGGAATGAAATTACTGGAGAACCAGGTCGCCATTGTCACCGGAGCAGCACAGGGCATCGGCCAGGCCATTGCTGAGGTCTTTGCCGAGCATGGTGCAGCGGTAGTGATAGCGGATCTTAATCTGGAAAAGGCTAAGAAAGTTGCGACCGATATAGCTCAGGGAAGCGGGTCCCATGTCATGGCCCTCTATGTGAATGTGGCGGACAAGGCTAGCGTCAAGGCCATGGCGGATGAGACGATGCAGCAATTCGGATGCATCGATATTTTGGTTAACAACGCGGGGGTTCTTCGTCCCCACTATATCATCGATCTGACCGAGGAGGATTGGGACGCTGTTCTCGATGTGAACGTTAAAGGGACGTTTCTATGCTCTCAAGCGGTGGCGAAGGTGATGATCCAGCAACGCTCAGGGGTCATCATCAATATCTCCTCCGCCTCGGGAAAGAAACCCGATCCTAAAGGTGCTGCCTATTGCTCGTCCAAATCGGCGATTATCGGGTTTACTCGCGTCCTCGCTCTCGAGCTGGGCCCCTATGGCATCCGAGCCAATGCCATCTGCCCTGGAGCAACGGATACCGAGATGTTGCGCGCTGTCTGTGAGGCTGTACCCGGTTTCTACGAACAGTTAGTGGCCCGTACTGCCTTGGGCAAGATCGCAACGCCCCGTGATCAGGCTAACATGGCTCTATTTTTGGCCTCCGATCTAGCCAGCCATGTCACGGGTGAGGCTATTCTTGTCGCCGGTGGTGAGTTAATGGGAGAATAAATGTTAGCCTTGTATTTCAGAGGTAATGGCCAGATCGAGCTGAGGGATGTTCCGCGCCCAACAGCCAAAGGTACAGAGGTGGTGGTACGAGTTAGAGCCGCCTCTATCTGCGGCAGCGATCGCGAGCCCCTCAGAGGGGAGGGCCAGCGATCAATCCCTGGTCATGAGCTCGCAGGAGAGGTGGCAGAGGCAGATCGGACTACTTCGATTAGGGAAGGCGATCGGGTGGCCATAAATTGCCATGTCACCTGCGGTCACTGTGAGCACTGCCACCATGGTGACCTTTTCTTCTGTCCCGAACTCGAGGTCATCGGGATAGACCGAGACGGGGGCTATGCTGAGTATGTTCTAGTGCCGGAGAGATGCTGCATGCCTCTGCCTGATGACCTTTCCTATGATACGGGCGCGCTGATGGTGGATATGTTAGGGACAGCCTATCACGCTGTCAAGCGAGCGCACCTTATGCCGGGAGATTTCATCGCCATATGGGGGGCAGGACCAATAGGCTTAGCAACGCTTCTGGTGGCAAAGCAATATGGAGTCAGGGCCGCCTCTATCGATCTTAACGGTTATCGCCTAAGGATGGCCTCTCAGTTGGGGGCTGATCATATTCTTAACCCCCACAGCGTCGATGCTAGGGGTATGTTGTTGGATCTAACTCACGGTCGTGGAGTGGATGCGGCTTTCGAATGTGCTGGGAACGAGACTGCGGTTCTTCAAGCCCTAGATATCGCTCGAAAGCGCGGCAAGGTGGTTTTGATAGGAGTTAGTCACAAGGTAGGCGTCAACCCCTGGGAGCACTTCATCAGAAAGGAACTCATGATGTATGGCTCGCGCAACTTCAACGTGCGCGAGTATGAGGAGATGTTGCTTCTCGCTAGAAGAGGCCTGCCGATCGATGCCATAATTACTCACCGCTTTCCACTAACCGAGGCGAAAGAGGCATTTGATGTCTTTTCAAGAGGTAACTGCGGAAAAGTAATTATCAGCCCCTGGGTAGGGGTGAAATGACTCCGGTTGCATTATTATGGTACTTATTCCGATCCTCGGGCGCCAGAACGGGCTCTCGCATCACAAGGGAGCCCGTTACAACATATTGTGCCTTATAGGGCGGGATTCGAACCAGCACGGAGTCAGACTCCAGTTGATTTTGCGTCATCTGAGGTATTCCCATAGGTCCACCGCGAGATGTGGGCATTGGCTGGGCGCGGCCTAGTAGATATGATATGCTCCCAACTCC
>CAZERB010000159.1:0-3253 GCA_964514645.1 uncultured Anaerolineales bacterium | reverse complement strand
TGACATCAGCCAGACCGGCTTCATCGAAGGGACGATGCTCGTTCCCCGCTTCATCTTGGATGAGCTCCAATACATCGCCGACTCCCCTGACACCCTGAGGCGGAATCGAGGAAGGCGAGGTCTGGACATGCTGAACAAACTCCAGAAGGAATCGGTCATGCCTATCCGTATCACCGACATGGATGCGGAGGATATCAAGGACGTGGATGGGAAGCTCGTAAAGCTAGCCAAAACCCTCCGTTGTCCCATCCTCACCAACGACTACAACCTCAACCGGGTGGCGGAACTGCAAGGCGTGCGGGTTTTGAACATCAACGAGTTGGCTAACGCTTTGAAAGCGGTTTACCTACCCGGCGAGTCGTTACGGATACACCTTCTTCAAGAGGGCAAGGAACCAGGACAAGGCGTAGGCTACCTAGACGATGGGACCATGGTGGTAGTCGAAAATGGACGTCAATACATAGGTAGCAGTATAAATATCGTAGTCACCAGGGTCCTACAGACGGTTGCCGGGCGGATGATCTTCGCCCATCCAGAGGAGAAGAGGCCTTAGAATGATGGTGATAACAGTTTCCCGGCAATTGGGGAGCCGCGGAGGCGAGATCGGCGCTCGGGTGGCCGAAGCGCTGGGGCTACGGTTCGTGGATCGGGAGATAATCCGTCAGGCCGCCCAAGAGGCTGGTGTGCCAGAGGTGGCCCTTCAAGAGATGGAATACGAAGGGAAGCGGAGCCTCATCGAGCGCATCCTGAATAGCATGAAGGCCATGCCCCCCATCCCCCCTACGCCAGAGGCCTCCCTGCGGGAGCCAGCGGCCTCCATAACGTTGCCCTTCGGGGGCATCCTCAGCCCGGCCATCCCCCCTTTCGCGGCGACCATGGACGACTACGTTCACATGGTAGAGGTGGTGATTCGGGATCTGGCTAAGGGCGGCGATGTGGTTATCGTGGGCAGAGGCAGCCAGGTCTTGTTGCGCGATCTCCCCCAGGTTTTCCACCTCCAAGTGGTAGCCCCTTTCGAGCAGCGGGTGGAGACGATAATGGAAAGGGAGGGTTTGGAGCGTCGCGAGGCGATAGCCCGGGTGAAGGCCAGCGACCAAAGCCGCCGAGAATACCTGAGGCGGTATCATCGGGTGGAATGGCTGGACCCCACCCTCTACGACCTGGTCATTAATACGGGTAAGATACCCCTCCCTCTGGCGGTAGAGGTGGTGGTGGCGGCTCAAGGAGAGGCCAAAACGGCGCCTCCAACCGAAGAGCAAGGTAGATAAAGGGAGGAAAATTGACCAACCTCCTAAGGATCTCCGGTTGCACCTGTCTGGGGGATGCCTAATTGGCATCCCTGGCTTTAGGCAAGACCATCCCAGAGAGGTGAGATATGCAGATCTATAATACCCTTAGTCGACGCAAAGAGGAGTTTATCCCCTCTAAAGACAAAGAGGTTCGTATGTACGTCTGTGGGCCTAACCTCTACGGCCCCTGCCATGTAGGCCATGCCATGTCCTACATCTTTTTCGACGTCCTCCGCCGCTACCTGGAGTACCGAGGCTACGCCGTCCAACATGTTCAAAACTTCACCGATATCGAGGACCGGATCATAGAGACCGCCCAGGCTTTGGGCATCTCAGTCAACGAGTTAGCCGAAAGATATATCGAGCGCTTCTTCGCCGAGATGGATGCCCTTAACGTTAAGCGAGCCCATCACCACCCTCGAGCCACCAAAGTCATCGATAAGATGATCGAGATCATCCAAGGTTTGATCGCCAAAGGAAACGCTTACGTGGTAGATGGGGAGGTCTATTTCAGAGTGATGAGCGATCCTGACTATGGCAAACTGTCAGGTCGCACCCTGGAAGAGATGCAGGCCGGGGCTCGAATAGAGGTTGACCCTCGCAAAGAGCATCCTATGGACTTCGCTCTCTGGAAGGCAGCCAAGCCCGGCGAGCCGAGTTGGGATAGCCCCTGGGGGGAAGGGCGGCCGGGCTGGCACATCGAATGCTCGGCCATGGCTATGAAGTTTCTAGGAGATAAGATCGATATCCATGGCGGAGGACAGGATGTTCTCTTCCCCCACCATGAGAACGAGATCGCCCAATCGGAGTCCTACACGGGAAAAGTGCCCTTCGCCAAATATTGGGTACATAACGGGCTACTTCGTCCCTCGGAGGAAGAGGAGAAGATGACCCGCCATTTGGCTAACTTCATCAGCCTCCGGGAGGCGCTAGAGAGGTATAGCCCCGATGGGATCCGCCTCTTCATCCTCTCCTCCCACTATCGGAGCGGCCTCACCTGGTCGGAGGAGGGGGTATTGGCCGCAGAGCGAGGAGGGGAACGGTTGCGCACTGCCCTCGGGCCGCCTTACGAGGAAGATGGCTCGGCCTCATCAGAACTAGCCCAAAAGGTAGAAGAGACACAGCGGGCCTTTCAGAAGGCGATGGACGATGACCTCAACACCGCCCAGGCTGTGGCTACCCTCTTCGACCTGGCCAGGGCTATTAACCAAGCGAGAAACGAAGGGGCAGGAAGTGAGACCTTCTTCGCCGCTCAAGATGCCTTGAAAGAACTGGCCGGCGTCCTGGGCCTGAAACTGGAAGCCGAGGCCAAGGGGGTAGCCGCGACACCTTTTATCGACCTCCTGGTGAGCATTCGTGACGAGTTGCGAGCCGCCAAATTATACCCGTTGTCAGACAAGATCCGGAAGGATCTGGACGAACTGGGCGTCATCCTAGAGGATGGGCCCGGAGGCACCACCTGGCGGTGGGATTGAACTTGACCAAAGAAGGGTTAGTGGGTATAATTATTAAATTAAAGCCGAGGCTTTGACCTCGTACGCCGGCGTAGCTCAGGGGTAGAGCAAGTGTTTTGTAAACACTCGGTCGGGGGTTCAAATCCCTCCGCCGGCTCACAAACCCAGGGTTTTAACAAGGCTATCAGAAGAGGCTAAATTACTATCACTTTCAGCGAGGGCAGGTACCCAAGTGGCCAAAGGGGACTGACTGTAAATCAGTTGGCATAAGCCTTCGGGGGTCCGAATCCTCCCCTGCCCACCTTGGAATTCAAGAAGTTGGAAAGGCGGATATTCAACCTCCGTCTTGCTACCATTAAACAGGCCCACGTAGCTCAGTCGGTAGAGCACATTCTTGGTAAGAATGCGGTCCCCGGTTCAAATCCGGGCGTGGGCTCCATAAGCGAAAGGAGAAGATAGATGGCTAAGGAGAAGTTTGTAAGGGACAAGCCCCATGTGAACGTGGGGACC
>CAZERB010000158.1:0-3271 GCA_964514645.1 uncultured Anaerolineales bacterium | reverse complement strand
TCTGGAACCCCTCCTCGGTTCGGGTGACGATGATGGGCTGCACTACGCCGTTCTCTCGGATGGAGTCGGCCAGCCCCTCTAAGGCCTTTAAGCCCACCCGAGGTTGGCTAGGGTTAGGCTCGATCTTCTCCACCTCTATCTCCATTACTCCAGAGGAAGGAGGGGTCGGAATGAGGGCCTCTAGCCCCCTTCCCAGTCCACGTCTCCTTGGGGATCCGGTAAGGGTTTCGGCCATGATACCTCCTTTCTAAACAACACGCATTTCTCCTTCATACCACCACCTTGGCCTCCCGTTCTGAGACCCGCTCCAGGATCTCCCTGGTGAGGGCCTCGTAGCCCAGGGCCCCGGCAGAGCGGGGAGCGTAGATGGAGATCGGTTCCCCGTAGCTGGGGGCCTCGCTAAGGCGGACACTGCGGGGGATGATGGTCTTGAAGATCTTCTCGGGGAAGTGTCTCCTCACCTCCTCCACCACCTGGCGGGCGAGGTTGGTGCGCGTATCGTACATGGTCATCACCAGGCCGAAGAGGTGAAGCCCGGGGTTCAGGGCTCGCCGGACGAGGCCGATGGTGTGGAGGAGATGGGTGAGGCCTTCCAGAGAGAGGTACTCGCACTGTACGGGAATGATCACATCTCGAGCCGCAACGAGGGCGTTGACAGTGAGGAGTCCTAGGCTGGGAGGGGAGTCGATGATGATATAGTCATACCGTCCCTCTAGAGGCCGAAGAGCCAGGCGTAGGAGACGCTCTCGGGCGGGAAGGCTGGTCAGTTCCACCTGGGCACCGGCTAGGGAGGGTGCGGAGGGGGCTAGATCCAAGTTGAGCCATTCGGTGGGGAGGATGATTCGAGCCAGGGGCGACCCCCTTATGAGGCTATCGTAGATAGAGAGGGGCAGGTGGTTCTTATTTATCCCTAGGCTGCTTGTGGCGTTGGCTTGGGGGTCGATATCTACAAGGAGTACCTTCCTCCCCTGAGCGGCCAGGTAGGCCCCTACGTTGATGGCAGTGGTCGTTTTGCCCACCCCACCCTTCTGGTTAGCCAAGGCGAATATCGTTCCCATGGGTATATGCGGACGCTTCCAGTCGTTCTTCTATCTCCACCCTGGTGGGTATCCCGGAAAGAGCGCTCCTCTCTATCGACAGGGAGGCCGCCATAATGGCGAAGCGAGCAGCGATCTGGGGGTTCCCTGTCTCGGCCCATCTTACTAGAAAAGCGGCGGCGAAGATATCTCCCGCCCCCGTGGGATCGACGCATCTAGCCTGGGGGGTGGGAAAGTGGTATCTCTTTCCTTTATGATAGAGGATAGCCCCTTGGGCCCCTTGGGTTACCACGCTTATATGGGGGAGATGAAGATGCTGCCTGAGCGAAGCCGCCTCTCCCCTCATATCCTCTTCGCTGACGATGAGGAGGCCTAGAGAAGGGAGGACTCTCTCCGCCCTCTCCCATCTCTGGGGATGGACTCGCCCCTCCTCATCCCATCTTCTAAGCCACCCCTGAGGGGTGAGGCAACGGAGGGAGTGGGGAAAAAGCCATACCATCTCCTCCTCCACCTCTTGGGCCACGGGCCCCAGATGGACGACGGGGAGAGCCCGCCATTCCAGAGGCACGGCATCTACACCTAGGGGCGAAGCGCGATGGTACAGGTATTGGGAGCGGCTTTCTCCTCGATAGATATTTCTAAAGGTGGTCGTAGTTGGCGAAGGAAGGCAGTGGAGCTCGACCCCCTCTAAGACGTCAAGTTCTATATCGGGGCCAGCGCTAGTGATTACGGCCACCTTTCGTCCCAGGTTTCTGGCGGTCAAGGCCGAATAGAGGGCTGTGCCCCCTAGGCTGTATCCCTTTTCTCTAAGATCTTTGGTAAGATGGCCGATGACCAGGAAATCCGGTCTCTTCACCCCGACGCCTGCCTTAGGGAGCGGTGCGCTCTCTGGGAAAGATCACTACCTTTCGAAGATCGCCCTCCCCGACGCTCTCTGTGGTGACCTTCTCGTGATCGCGAAGGGCGAGATGGATGATGCGCCGCTCATGAGCGGGCATCGGCTCCAGAGAGACCGCCTGGCCTAGGAGGGTGGCTCTATCTGCCATGCGGCTCGCCAGTTGGGTAAGGGAACTCTCGCGCCGTTTCTTATACCCCTCTACGTCGACGATAATCTCCGCCCACTGGTGGAGCCTGCGGTTGACGATGAGGCGAGTGATATATTGTAAGGCTAGTAATGTCTCCCCCCGGCGGCCGATGAGGATACCTAAATTCTGGCCCGTGATGTCCAGGACGATGGGGTTTGGTCCTTCTGAAAGGTCGGTAGGGCGAAGGCTCACCTGGGCTTCGATACCCATGCCCACAAGCAACCTCTCCAACACCTCTTTGGCCACTAGGGTCACCTCCGCTTCAGGCTTAGGGGGGCGGAGGGTGCCCCGCACTCGTGCCTCTTGGGTCCCCAGGCCCAGGAGGCGGCGTCCTCCCTGGCTGAGGATTTGGATCTCCACCTCCTCTCGGCTGGCCCCTAACTGGGCGAGGGCCTTTTCTGTGGCCTCCTCTATGGTCTTACCGCTTGCCTCTACGCTTCTTCTTTCCTCCATCTTCTTTTTCTTTTCCCGACGCCACCGGCTGGGCTTTGAGACCACCCCAACCGGTGACGAAATATTGCTGGATGATACCCAGAACGCCGGAGATAACCCAGTAGATAGCCAGGCCGGAGGAGACCTGTAGGGTGAAGAAGCCGAACATGATGGGCATCATGATGTTCATGGTCTGGCTCATGGAGGCCTGTTGGGGGTCGGCAGAGGGGACGGTGCTCATCTTCTGCTGCAGCCAGAAGGTGGCCACCACCAATATAGGCAGGATGTAGTAGGGGTCAGGGCGGGCTAGGTTAAGCCAGAGGAATTGACTGTTGAGGGGTATCGTCCGCCGGGCTATCTCGTAGAGAAAAGGCACCGAGTGGTAGATATGCTGGGAGAGGGCGATCAATTGTTCCGGGGTCTCCCCCAGCACTTGGTAGATCGATTGGTAGAGCCCGATCCAGACGGGCATCTGAACCAGCGAGGGCAGGCAGCCGCCTGCGGGGTTGACGCCATGCTCTTTGTACAACTTCATCGTCTCCTGGGTGAGTTTCTCCCTGTCCTTCTCGTACTTCTTCTGGAGGGCCTGGAGTTTGGGGCTCAGTTCCTGCATGGCCTTGAGGGAGCGGAATTGTTGGCGCATTAGAGGGTAGGTTATGAGCCGTATCAGGATGGTGAGCCCCACTATGGCCAGGGCGAAGTTGTTGAAGAGGAGGC
>CAZERB010000157.1:0-3277 GCA_964514645.1 uncultured Anaerolineales bacterium | reverse complement strand
TCCATAATCGCCTGGCGGCTTATCTTGTGGCGGTGCAGAGGGTGGCGGAGGCGGTGAGACTTCGGGGATGGGTTTAGAGCGAGTTGGTCGTGTGGGGGAGAGGGAGCCTCCCTCATCGTCTCTACGGAGCAAAATGCGCAGTAGGGCAGGTTTCTATACCTGCCCTAACTGTTTTCGCCCTCAAAGGATGGCTATGATATACTCCTCATGAAGGAGATCGTATGTCCATCCGATTGCAGTTGACAGCCATGGCCCATGGCGGTGAGGCCTTGGGCCGCCATGAAGGGAAGGTGATCTTCGTCCCCTACGCCTTGCCGGGGGAAGAGGTAGTCGTCGAGATCGTCCAAGATAAGGGCCGGTACGCTCGAGCCCGACTCTTAGAGGTGGTGCAGCCTTCCTCGGACAGGGTGGAGCCTCGGTGCCCCCATTTCGGAGTCTGTGGGGGTTGCCAATGGCAGCATGTCGCTTATGAAGCCCAATTGCGCTTTAAGGAAGAGGTGTTGCGTGAGCAACTGGAGCGGATCGGCGGGATCTCGAAGCCTCCGGTCAAACCCTCTCTGGAGGCTCACGACCCTTGGTTCTACCGAAATAACGTTCAGTTTCATCTGAATGAGGAAGGACGTCTCGGCTTTCTTACCTTGCGGGGTTGGGAAGTGGTCCCCATCGAGGTCTGCTACATCATCCACCCCTTTATAGACGAGGTTTTTCGCGCTCTCGATCTGGCCTTCCCCCAGTTGAAGAGGCTCTCCATCAGGGTGGGCACGAGGACGGGGCAGAAACTACTGATCCTGGAGATGGAGGAGGATGTGATCCCTGCCGTGGAGGTGGACGAGCCCCTCTCTTGCGTGGAGTTCCTAAGCGATGGGACGCTCCTCACCCTAGCGGGAGATAGTTACATCTTCGAGGAGGTGGTCGGGAGGCGCTTCCGCATCTCAGCGGCCAGTTTCTTCCAGGTGAATACAGAGCAACTGGAGCGACTTATTGAAGTAGTGCGGAGGTACCTGGCCCCGCAGGGTCATGAACTGCTCCTTGACGCCTATTGTGGGGTGGGAACTTTTGGTCTATCTCTGGCGGGGGAGGTAGGCCAGGTAATAGGTGTCGAGGAGAACGAGAGCGCCGTTGCCGATGCCAGGTTCAACGCCCAAGGGGAGGGAAACGTAGAGTACATCGAGGGGCGGGTAGAAGATATCCTCCCTGAGGTGGTGAAGGTCGATCTGGCCATCCTCGATCCCCCACGCCAGGGCTGCCGAAGGGAAGTTATCACCCATCTTGCGAGCCTTGCTCCTGCCAAGATCATCTACGTTTCCTGCGACCCAGCCACCCTGGCCCGGGATATCAGGCCTCTGAAAGAGAGTGGCTACCATCTCGTCGAAGCCCAACTGGTAGATATCTTTCCCCAGACCTATCATATAGAGGCTGT
The DNA here is from genome assembly GCA_964514645.1 of uncultured Anaerolineales bacterium. GTDB lineage: Bacteria > Chloroflexota > Anaerolineae > UBA7937 > UBA7937 > UBA7937. Next base: position 1,857 of record CAZERB010000157.1, on the reverse strand, counting down.
AGCCCTTCTAGAGCGCTCGACCCCTTGACATAGAGGCCACGGGGAATTATATTTTTGTCACCCCATTGGTATCTCTGGAGGTTAAGTGACTGTAAGGCGGATCTTGCAGGCCGAGGAGGTGGCAGTCGGCCAGAAGGCTAAGAAGGTAAGGGATTTCGGCCTTTCCCTTGAGGCTCTGGTGGATGATATGGTAGAGACGATGCACGCTGCCCCAGGGATTGGGCTGGCGGCTCCCCAAATCGGCGTTCCCTTAAGGGTTATCGTGGTTGAGTTGCCCGAGGGTGAAGAAAAGCCACAGCGAGGGAAACTCCTCGTCCTCTGTAACCCCGAGGTGGTGAAAACATGGGGAGAGGAAGAGGGGGAAGAAGGCTGTTTATCTCTGCCGGGCTATGTGGGAGAGGTGAAACGAGCGAGTAGGGTGATGGTGAAGGGGCAAGATCTCAAGGGGAAAAAGATGAGAGTCAAGGCCCAAGGCCTTCTGGCACGCGCCTTGCAGCATGAGATAGATCATCTCAACGGGATGCTTTTCACCGCTCGACTGGAGAGTATAGATAAACTCCGCCGGCTGGAAAAGGAAGAAGAGGCGGAATGGGCTATCTAGCCCCAAGGTCTGAAAATAGGTATCTATTAGGAGGGCTTTGCGCTCTCTGGTTTCTCCTCTATTGGCTCTTCCAGGGGAGGAGCAGGTTGCACCAAGGCTTCATCTGTCTGGAGGAATTTGCGGTATAGGTATCCTCCCAGGATACGCGCGCTCCCTAAGACCGGAGCCGCCAAGAAGATGCCCAGGATCCCCCCTACCATGGCTCCCCCGATAGTCCCCACGATGACCACCACCGGATGGAGGTTGACGCTCCTCCCGATGATGCGGGGCACGAGGAAGTTATTCTCCACCTGCTGAATGGCCACATAGAGGCCCGCCACTATAAGAGCGAACCAACCATGGCTTAGAGCGAGATGCTCTGAGCCAAGGAAGAAGGCTAGAGCCACCGCTGGCAGGGCGGCCAAGACCGGCCCCAAATTTGGGATTATCTCCAAGATCCCGGCCAATATCCCCAGGAGCAAGGCGTTCTTCACACCTACGATCAACATGGTGACCGCGGTGATAACCCCTACCGCCGAGGAGAGGATGATTTGACCCCGGAGGAAGGAGTCCCATATCTCGCCTATCTCCTTCATCAGTTGGCTCAACTCTTCCTGATATTCAGAAGGAGCCAGGCCCCCAAGGTAGGAGGTGATCTTCTCTGCGTCTTTGAGGAGGTAGAAAGAGATGAGGAGGATAAAGATAAGCCAAAGGGCACTGGAGGCCGCTCCCAGCAAGATAGCCACCGATTGGGAAGCCAGGGAGCCTACAAAGGTAGCCAACTCGCCTCGGATGTCTGCGAAGACGCGATAGAGATCGATGGAAAAGCCGAGGAACTCCACCGTCCGATATCCAACTATAAGTTGGCGCAGGTGATCGAGGATGGCTGCGAAGTCCACGTTGATGGAGACGAGTTGTTGTACTAGAGGGGGAACCAGTATGGAAGTGAAAGCCACAAGGGCGAATATGAGGAGGAGGTAGACTATGATTGTGGCTCCAGTGCGGGAAAGCTTGGCTTTCCTGAGGAGCCCCACCAAAGGGTTGAGGATATAGGCCAAAAGCATCGCCAGGGCCAGAGGCGCTAACACCGAGCGGACTCGGTAAAGGACCAAGCCTCCCAATATTATGATGCCGGCGGCTATCAACCGTTTGGCTTGAGGGCTCCAGGGCTTAGACAAAGAGGCCTCCTCTCTCATTTTATAACACTCTTGCTCTTGTAGCAAGGCAGATATGTTTTAGAGAGCCGGCGGATGTTGCCGTCGGAGAAAGAGTTTAGT
>CAZERB010000156.1:0-3281 GCA_964514645.1 uncultured Anaerolineales bacterium | reverse complement strand
GAAATCGGTCTTCGTGGGGACTGGCCTGCCCATGGTCGCCGTCATGCTCGCCCAGAGGAGCCATGCTCCCAACCTCCTTATCATCTTCGAGGCCGGAGGTATGGGCCCCCAGGTTCCGGTCCTCCCCATCTCTGTGGGCGATTCCCGCACCTTCCACAAGGCCGTGGCCGCCTCCAGCATGCACGACGTCATGTCCCTCTGCCAGAAAGGATACATAGACTACGGATTCCTGGGAGCGGCCATGATAGACGCCTATGGGAACATCAATACCACCGTCATCGGAGACCACGATGCCCCAAAAGTGCGCCTGCCAGGCTCAGGAGGAGCGAACGATGTAGGCTCCTTTTGCTGGCGAACCATAATCATTATGCGTCAAGACGCACGCCGCTTCGTGGAGAAGGTGGACTTCATCACCACCCCCGGCTATCTCGATGGCCCCGGGGCCAGGGAAAGGGCTGGCTTGCCCCAGGATACCGGCCCCTACCGGGTCATAACCCAACTGGGGGTTTACGATTTTCACGAGGAGACGAAGAGGCTTAGACTCATGGCCTTACATCCAGGTGTCACCGTAGAGGAGGTGCAGAGTAGCAGCGGATTTGAGATAATAATCCCTCGGAAAGTGGGAGTCACTGAGCCTCCCACGCCCGAAGAGCGCCGTCTCCTCCACGAGATCGACCCCACGGGGATGGCCATAGGGAAGTAAGAGAGGTTCATTAAGGCATTTAGCCGGAAATGTGTTTGACGAAAATCTCGATATGAGGGTTAGGCACAAGTCCTTGATTAGGAAGCGGGGTATGGAGGTGAAGATGAACGATTTGGTTATGCGCACCGAAGGGCTGACGAAGTTCTACGGTAGGCAGCGAGGCGTGCTTGAGGTCAACATCGAGGTGCGGCGGGGCGAGGTATTCGGCTATCTCGGCCCCAACGGCGCGGGCAAGACTACGACTATCCGCCTGCTCTTAGATTTCATCCGCCCCACCCGCGGCCGCGCCATGATCTTCGATCTGGATACGCGCCAGCACAGCCGCGAAATCCGCCGACGCATCGGCCACCTGCCTGGAGAACTGGCACTCTACGAGAACTTGACTGGCGCGGAGTTGCTGCGTTATATGGGTCATTTGCGTGGGGGCGTGGAGTGGAGATCCATCGAGGAACTGGCGGCGCGGCTGGATTGCAACCTCTCCCAGCCCATCCGCTCCCTCTCCCACGGCAACAAGCAGAAGATCGGGGTGATTCAGGCCTTTATGCACAGGCCGGAACTTTTGATCCTGGATGAACCAACCATCGGCCTAGACCCCCTCATGCAACAGGAGTTCTACCGTTTGATCGCTGAGGTCAAGGCCCAGGGGCGGACGGTCTTCCTTTCGTCGCACATCCTGCCAGAGGTGGAACGGGTATGCGATCGTGTGGGGATTATCCGTGAAGGGAGACTGATCGCCGTAGAGAACGTCGCAACCCTGAAAGGCCGCGCCCTGCGTCGGTTGGAGATTCGCTTCGCTACACCTGTGCCGCAAGAGGCGTTTGCCAGTCTGGCCGGTGTGCGCGACGTGACGGTGGAGAATAGCGTCTTGCACTGCACAGTAGTGGGTTCCCTGGACGCCTTGATCAAGGCCGCCGCCCAGTTCGAGGTGGTCAATGTGATCAGCCACGAACCGAGCCTGGAGGAGATCTTCCTGGCTTACTACAGTGGAGGTGAAAGCCATGCTGCGTAACGTCTTCTTGAAGACCCTACGGGATCAGCGTCGTGCTCTGCTGTGGTGGGGGCTTGGCCTGATAGGGCTTGCCCTATATATTGCCCTTTTTTACCCCAGCATCCGCAATATGCCGGAACTCAACAAACTTCTAGAAGCGGTACCGCCGGCACTTCTTAAAACAGTTGTGGGGAATATCACCGACTTCACCTCGCCGGTGGGCTATCTCAACGGCGAATGGTTCTTCCTCATAGCACCATTGCTATTCCTTATCATAACCATTGGCTTCGGCAGCAGTGCCATCGCCGGAGAAGAGGAGCGTGGGACGGTTGATCTTTTGTTATCCAACCCCTTGCCCCGCTGGCGGGTGGTGGTGGAAAAGTTCGCCGCGCTGGTGATCTATACTGCGGCTTTGGCCTTTGTCTTCTGGCTGGGGCTGGCCATAGGCACGGTGGCCGTCGACATGGACATCAGCCTGGGACGTATGGCGGAGGCAACGTTTAGCGTCGTTTTGTTAGGACTCACCTTCGGCGCGTTGGCATTGGCCATAGGTTGTGCCAGTGGCAACCGTGGATTAAGCATGGGAATCTCGAGCGCGGTTGCCGTGGCCGCCTACTTTCTTAACTCGCTCGCACCCATGGTGAAAACCTTGGAGCCCTACCGCAAATTTTCGCCCTTCTACTACTATATTGGCGCCGATCCGCTGCAAAACGGGCTGAATCCGGGGCATGCGGCGGTGCTAATTGGGCTGACAGCGGTGTTCTTGATCGTGGCCCTGCTTGCCTTTGAGCGCCGTGACCTGGCGGTATGAAAGAGGTCTGCGACCCCCTAAGTGGCGTGCCTAACATCGGGTTGCTGCTAAGGCTCTCCCAATGGCCCGCTGCCCTCTCCGCTGACTCGCGCCCCTATCCCACGACCTCGCCTCTTTGTGTTAGGCGAAGAATGGTTAAAGGCGGTGATTCGGAGAAAAATGGAATCCGATAGACGTGGTTCTAAGGAGGCCACAGGCCTCAGACTTATCTTTCGCGCCCTCCGATATAGAAACTATCGCCTCTTTTTCGGCGGCCAAAGCATCTCCCTCGTCGGTACCTGGATACAACGGATCGCCATGAGCTGGTTGGTCTATCGCCTGACCAATTCAGCCTTCTTATTAGGCGTTGTTGGATTCGCCAGCCAAATCCCCACCTTTCTTTTAGCCCCCTTTGCCGGGACGCTGAGTGACAGATGGAGCCGTCATCGCATTCTGGTTGTCACTCAAATCCTGGCCATGATACAGGCTTTGATTTTGGCGCTTCTCGTTCTGACAAGTGGTATCGAGGTTTGGCACATCATATCGCTAGCCATATTTCTTGGCCTCGTTAACGCCTTCGATATGCCGGCACGTCACTCGTTCGTAGTAGAGATGATCGAAAGTAGAGAGGATTTGGGAAATGCCATAGCCTTGAACTCCTCGATGTTTAACGGCGCCCGACTGCTGGGCCCCTCTATAGCGGGGATATTGATCGCCGCCACGGGCGAAGGGATCTGTTTTCTTCTTAATGGCCTAAGTTATATCGCCGTTATTGCAGCCCTCTTGGCTATGAAAATCGC
>CAZERB010000155.1:0-3284 GCA_964514645.1 uncultured Anaerolineales bacterium | reverse complement strand
AATATCTCCTGCCTCCCCAACCAAGAGGCCACGGCGAAGGAGTCCTCCATCTGGAGAAGGAGATGGCCCTTCATGAACTCTTGGACCTTCTTTAACTCCTCGGCCGGCACAGGCTCCTCCCGCAGCCTATCCAGTTCCCCTAATATCGCCTCCAGGGCAGCCTCGATCCGCCGGGGATCTACTCCCGCGGAGACGCCGATGCTCCCGGTGTCGTGGAGGTGGTTTACATATGAACTGATGCTATAGGCTAACCCTCGCTTCTCTCTCACCTCCAAGAAGAGCCGAGAACTCATCCCCTGACCCAAGACGGTGTTGAGGAGTTGCAGATTGAACCGATCAGGGTGAGAGCGGGGTATCCCCTGAAGGCTGAGAGCCAGGTGAGCCTGCTCCGTCTCCCTATAACCCAGACAGAGTCGCGGCTCACATTGAGCCTCCTCCACAGGGAGATAAGCCTCCCTTTCTTTACCTAGCCAACTCTCCAAAGCCGAAGATAATTCCTCGACCACCTCTTGGTGTTCTATCCCCCCTGCTACGCTAACTACCGTATTGGCAGGCTGATAGTGGCAGGCCAAGTAGCGGGACATCCTTTCTCTATCTATCTTGCTTACGCTCTCCTTAGTGCCGGTCACATCACGCCCTAGAGGATGATCTGGCCAGACCAGTTGGTCAAGAAGGAGGTGGACCCAATCGTCGGGGAAATCGAGCATCATATTGATCTCCTCTATGATCACCCGCCGCTCCCTTTCGATCTCTTCCTCCTCCAATTTGGAGCGTTGCAACATATCCACCAAAAGATCGATAGCCAAAGCCAGATGGCCCTGGGGGACCTTGACCCAGTAGGAGGTGAGTTCCCGCCCCGTAGTGGCGTTGATGGCTCCGCCCACCCCCTCGATGGTCACGGCGATCTCCCTGGCCGTGGGCCGCTTCTCCGTCCCCTTGAAGAGCATATGCTCCAGGAAATGGGAGATGCCGTTCTCCTCCTCATCTTCGAAGCGGGAGCCCACACCGATGAAGAAGCCGATGCTCACCGAGCGGGTATGGGGCATAGTCGAACTCAAGATGCGTAGGCCGTTATCCAAGGTGGTCTTTTCGTATCCCACGGGATCCTGTAAGGATAAGGATAAGGACATCGTACTCCTCAGAGGGGCTTGACCTTCGCCTCTGGTTAAGCCTTCGAGGCCGCCACCTCTCTTCTCACCACCGCGTCCGTCATGCGGGCCACTCGAGCCATCTCCTTCACATCGTGGACACGGACTATGTCCGCACCCCCAGCGATGGCTAGAGCCACCGCCGCCGCTGTCCCTTCAAGCCGCTCCTCCGGCGGAAGATCGAGGGTATAACCGATAAACGATTTGCGAGAAGGGCCCACCAGGATGGGATGGCCTAAGACCTTCAGTTCAGCCAGTTTGAAAAGGAGTTCGAGATTCTGCTCCACCGTCTTCCCAAAGCCGATGCCAGGGTCGATGATTATCCGAGCCCGGTCCACCCCCGCTTCCAGGGCCAAACTTATGCTCTCCCTCAACTCCCGGATTATGTCGGCCATGAGATCTTTGTACTCCACTCCTAGGTAGCGTCCCCCTAACCTCTCCGTCTGAACGGCGTCTTTTGGTCGGCTCCGGTTATGCATTGTGATCACCGGAACCTGCCGCCTGGCAACCAGACCGGCCATGCCCGGATCCATCCGCAAGCCCCAAACGTCGTTGACCATGCTAGCGCCAGCAGAAAGGGCCTCTTCTGCCACCTCCGCCTTATAGGTGTCAATGGAGATGGGAAGGTCGATCTTACCCGCTAACCTTTCAATAATAGGAAGAACCCGCTTCAACTCTTCGTCAGCAGGGAGGGGCTCGGAACCCGGCCTGGTCGATTCCCCCCCTACATCGATGATGTCGGCCCCCTGGGAGACGAACTCCTCGGCGCGAGCCACCGCTTTATCGACATCACCAAAGAGACCATCACCGGAGAAAGAATCGGTGGTCAGGTTGAGAACAGCCATGATATAGGTCCTTTTCCCCCAGTGAAAGGGCTTATCCCCTATGGTGAGAGGACTTCTCTCCCCGAGATAGCGGGCTAACCCTTGTTGAAGTTCGGAGGCAATGGCCACTAGGCTCTTTAAGGGTTGAGCCCGGAGTTTCTTGATCAGCCCCTCGTAGTGGTGCTGGGTACCCAGAAGCAATATATCGCTCGTCTCCTTCTCACCAAAGTATATATCCCCGGCCAAAACCGCTTCGCCCCCCAGGGAGAGCATCTCCTGTTTGATGATATTGGCCGCGGCGAATTTCACCCCCTCTAACTTTATGGCGTAAAAGAGCCCCTTGGGAAGCATGATCTTGATCCCCCCAGGGTGGGCCCCGATCTTTGTCATCTCCGTGCGGAGCCTTTCAGGGGTATTCAGGGTCAAGAAGCGGAGGTTGAAACTCATACCCGATGCTCCCCTATAATGGAGAAGAACTCCGCTCTGGTCTCGGCCCTGGTGCGGAAGATGCCCCGTGTGGCGGAGGTAACCAGGCGGCTACCCGGCTTCCTGATACCTCGCATGGTGATACAGAGGTGTTCCGCTTCGATCACCACCCCCACTCCCCTGGGCTGGAGCCCCTCCATGATGGTATCCGCTATCTGGCTGGTGAGCCTCTCCTGCATCTGGGGGCGGCGAGCCAGAATCTCCACCACCCTCGCCAACTTGCTGATCCCCACCACTCTGTCCAGGGGGATATACCCCACGTGAGCCACGCCGTGAAAAGGTAGAAGATGGTGCTCACAAACGGAATAGAAGGGGATATCCCTTAAGACCACCATCTCCTGGTTCTGGGGCTGGGAGAAGCCAATGGTCAAGACCTCAAGGGGGTCCTCCTTCAGCCCGGAGAATATCTCCTCATAAGCCTCGGCGATGCGGCGAGGGGTTTCAACCAACCCCTCCCGCTTAGGGTCTTCCCCCAAAGCCTCGATGATCTCTCTTACCGCTTTCTCTATGCGTCGTTGGTCCATCGATCTTTCACCTTTTTAAGATTATAACCCCCGATAACTGGACAGGTGAGGTTTCTGGGGCGACCCCCATTAAAGAGCCTTATGCCATCTCTTCTTCACCCTCTTGACTCTAAGACAACTACCTCCATATCGTCAGGAAGGGTACTCTTGGTGACGTTGAGGCTCTCTTGGGGGGTCCCTTTCACCCCCATCACTTTAAGAAACCTGTCCACTGAGTCCAAAGGGGACCCACCCATAGCCTCGGTCCGATAGTGCATCGGTATCACCACCCGCGGCTCCAAGAGGCTTATCACCTCCGAGGC
>CAZERB010000154.1:0-3285 GCA_964514645.1 uncultured Anaerolineales bacterium | reverse complement strand
GCATTATTCAAGGCCAGGCTTGGAAGGCCAGGAATTGGGGAGTGGGTCTCACTCCTGTGGGGTTCACTCCCCAGTCCTTGACCTCTAAGCCTGGCCGGACTTGGAGGAAAGGAAAAGTGGAAAAACGATATGAAACCGCTATTGGAGGCCACTCCATTAGCATAGAGACGGGTAAGTTGGCTGGCCAGGCTGGGGGTGCTGTAACCGTGCGTTCAGGAGATACTGTGATCCTGGCCACGGCCTCGGCCTCTAAAGAGCCCCGCGAAGGCACAGATTTCTTCCCTCTCATCGTAGATTATGAGGAAAGGCTTTATGCCGCGGGCAAGATCCCCGGCGGCTTCTTCAAGCGCGAAGGGCGCCCCTCGGAGCAGGCTATCCTTCTTTGCCGACTCACCGATAGGGCACTCCGCCCCTTCTTCCCCCAGGGGATGAGGAACGACGTCCAGGTCATCATCACCGCCCTCTCTGCTGACCAAGAGACCTACCTGGATATCCTATCGGTGATAGGCGCTTCGGCGGCCTTGGTCATCTCTGATATCCCCTTCGGTGGGCCGGTTGGCGCGGTGCGCATCGGCTTGGTGGATGGTCATTATGTCTTCAACCCCACCGCCAGCCAGATGGAGGGAAGTCCTCTAGACTTGCGCCTGGCTGGCACTAAGGAAGCGATCCATATGGTAGAGGCCGGGGCCAACCAGGTGACCGAGGAGGTGATGTTGGGCGCTCTCAAGGCCGGTCATCAAGCGATGCAAAATGTGATCGCCCTTCAAGAGCAAATGGCCACAGAGATCGGCAAGCCGAAAGGAGACTATGTCTTCCTCCAGACGTCCCAGGAAACAGAAGAGGCGATCCGCATGCGGATCGCCGGTCGGGTTTTGGAGGCGATAAGGGGAACGAAAGAGAAAGAAGAGCGGCAGCAGGCGTTAGATAGTCTGCGAGAGGAGTTGCTCTCTCAACTCGATTTCCCTCGCGAGGTGATCAAGGCAGCCCTCGATGAGGTAATGAAGGAGAAGGTTCGAGAGTTGATCCTCAAGGAGGGGGCCCGACCCGATGGCCGTACTAACAACCAGGTTCGGCCCGTCTCTTGCGAGGTAGGGCTTCTACCTCGCACCCATGGCTCAGGCCTCTTTAGCCGGGGGGAGACCCAAGTCCTCACCATCGCTACCTTGGGTACGGTGAGCGACGAACAGAGGGTGAACGGCTTGACCAAGGAAGAATCTAAGAGGTATATGCACCATTATAATTTCCCGCCTTATAGCACCGGGGAAACTTGGTTCCTCCGGGGTCCTAAGCGGAGAGAGATCGGTCATGGGGCTCTAGCCGAGCAGGCGCTTCTTCCCGTCATCCCTGATGAGGAGGAGTTCCCCTACACTATCCGGCTTGTCTCGGAGGTACTCTCCTCCAACGGCTCCACCTCCATGGCCAGTGTCTGCTCTAGCAGCCTGGCTCTCATGGACACAGGGGTTCCTATCAAGGCCCCTGTGGCCGGTATCGCTATGGGCCTCATTCAGGAGGAGGGGCGATATGCCATCCTCACCGACATTCAAGGGCTAGAGGACGCGTTAGGAGATATGGACTTCAAGGTGGCGGGGACGAGAAAGGGGATCACCGCCCTGCAGATGGATATCAAGGGAGAGGGGGTCGATTATCAGATTTTAGAGGAGGCCCTAGTCCAGGCTCGGGAGGCCCGGCTTTTCATCCTAGACAAGATGGCGGAGACAATACCTGAGCCCCGTAAGGAACTCTCCCCCCACGCCCCACGGATCACTTTAATCAAGATAGATCCGGAGAAGATCGGCCTCATCATCGGACCTGGGGGCAAGACCATCCGCAAGATCGTGGAGGAGACAGGGGCCAAGATCGATGTAGAGGATGATGGGACGGTCTTCATAGCTTCTACTGATGGGGCTTCGAGCCAGAAGGCGGTGGCCATGATCAAAGGCCTGACCGAGGAGCCAGAGGTGGGCAAAATCTACACCGGCAGGGTGGTGCGAGTAACAGAGTTCGGTGCCTTCGTAGAGATCCTGCCCGGCAAAGATGGGTTAGTTCATATCTCACAGTTGGCCGATTACCGAGTGCCAAGTGTAGAAGATGTGGTTCATGTGGGCGATGAGATCATGGTGATGGTGATCGATATCGACGCCGAGGATAAGATCCGGCTCTCGCGGCGGGCGGTGCTCGAGGGCTGGAGCCCGGAGAAAGCCAGAGACATGGACCGCCGGCCCACTAGAAGGTCCCAGCCCCGCAACCGCGGTGAACGGAGACCGCCTCGTTAGAGAGTGATTATATGAAAGGTTGACGTCGCCTACAGGAACGACGTCCTTTTCTTGCACTTTTTGGACATGAAGATGGAAAGTAAGGATATAGCCTGGCATAGCCAAGAGGCTAGCGATGTCGCGGCTAAATTCGATACTCACCTCCAGATAGGGCTCACCGCCGAGGAGGCGGCCCATCGCCTGGCTCGCTACGGGCCTAACCAGTTGCGAAAGATACCCCGGCCTGGCTTCTGGCGTATGCTCTTGGACCAGTTCAATAACTTCTTGGTCCTCATCCTCATCGCCGCCAGCCTAGTCTCCTTTCTTTTGGGTGACTACGTCGAAGCGATCGCTATTTTGGCTATCGTCATCCTCAACGCGGTATTAGGCGTCATCCAGGAATCCAAAGCAGAGGAGGCGTTGGCGGCCCTTAAGCGGATGACTGCCCCCGAATCCCAGGTGATCCGCGATGGCTATCGCCAGACCATCCCCGCCCGAGAGTTAGTGCCTGGAGATCTCGTCCTATTGGAGAGTGGCAATTACGTCCCCGCCGATGTGAGGTTAGTGGAAAGTGTCAACCTCCAGATCGATGAGGCCTCTCTCACCGGCGAATCGATGCCCGTGCGAAAGAGGGCGGAGGTTGTTCTCGACCGAGAGATCCCTCTAGGCGATCGGAATAACTCGGCCTACCTGGGAACCTTGGTCACCTATGGCCGGGGACGGGGCGTGGTCTTCGCCACGGGGATGCATACTCAGATCGGCCTCATCGCCGAGATGATTCAATCTTATGAGGAGGAACCCACCCCTCTGCAGGTGAAGTTGAACCAACTGGGCAGATGGCTGGGGATCATCGCCCTCTCTGTCTGTGGGGTCATCTTTCTGGTCGGCCTCTTGCGGGGAGTCCAGTGGCTAGAGATGTTCCTGGTGGCGGTTAGTTTGGCCATCGCCGCTGTGCCGGAGGGTTTGCCCGCCGTGGTTACCATCTGCCTGGCCCTGGGGATGCAGCGGATGATCAAACGCCACGCCCTCTTAC
>CAZERB010000153.1:0-3301 GCA_964514645.1 uncultured Anaerolineales bacterium | reverse complement strand
GAACCTCGGCTTAGGGATCCAGAGTCCCCTGTCCTACCACTAGACGATCCCCCAGCGCATTTTCTATTCTATCATAATCGTTCCGCTGCCGCAAGGGTTCGCCTTATCCTCCCCTCAACTTCCAGCGGCCATGCTCGAACCAGAGGCCATATTATCCACCTTAGCCAGTCCCAAGCCTATCCAGATGCCGGTGGTGCCCAAGAGGGGTGGAGATAGGCCGAGGGGATATGCAGAACTTAAATATGAGGTTGGTATAACCCTACTTGCACTGGGCGAGCCTTGCCAGATGCTCGAGAGCCAGGTCTATCCTCCAGAGCGCCCGCTCTTTTCCTAGGACAGCAAGCGTGCCGAAGAGGGGAGGGGCTACCTTTTTCCCGGTGACGGCGATACGGATGATGCTGAAGAGTTGCCCTGCGGTCAAGCATAACTCATCGGCTAAATTGCGGAGGGCTGTCTCTAGACCCTCCTCGTCGAAGAGGGGTAGATTCTCTAACCTCTCCCGTGTAACCTTGAGGGCCGCCTGCGATTGCTGAGCGGTCATCTTCTTTCCGATGAGGAGTTGGGGATCGTAGGCCATCACTTCTTTGAAGAAGAAATCGACCAACTCTACACCATCGCTCAAAAGCCTCATCCGCTCCTGGATGAGGGGGACCAGGGGGCGAACCGTCTCCAAATCAGCCTCCAACCCTGCCTCCTTTAAGAATGGCAGGAGTCGTCTCGCCAAGTCGTCAGGCTCTAGTTGACGGATATAGAGCCCGTTCATCCAGTCCAGTTTCTCCTCGCTGAAGACAGAGGGGGCGGGGTTCACCTTCTCCAGGCTAAAATGCTCGATCAACTCCTCCCGAGTGAAGAGTTCCCTCTTATCGTCGTAGGCCCAACCCAAGAGGGCCAGGAAGTTGACCATCGCCTCGGGCAGATAGCCCGCATCGCGGTAGTCGCTCACTGAGGTGGCTCCATGCCGCTTGGAGAGTTTGGAGCGATCTAGGCCCAGGATCATCGAGACATGGGCGAACTGAGGCGGGGTATGTCCCAGGGCCTCATAGATCTGTATCTGGCGAGGGGTATTAGCCAGATGCTCGTCGGCGCGGATAACGTGGGTTAACTGCATCAGAATATCATCGACCACCACGGCGAAGTTGTAGGTAGGGAAACCATCGGCTCGCATGATGACGAGATCGTCCAGTTGCTGATTGGCGAAATGGACATCTCCACGCACCAGGTCGTGGACGACCGTCTCCCCCTCCAGAGGCATGGCGAAGCGGAGGGCCGGTTTTCTGCCCTGGGCTTCTAGGGTGGCCCTTTCCTTGGAGGATAGCTCTCGGCAACGGCGGTCATAACCGGGCGTTTCTCCCCTAGCCAGAGCGGCTTTTCGCCGCTCCTTCAGTTCTTCCGGGGTGCAATAGCAAAGGTAGGCGTTTTTGTCCTCCATGAGCCGCTCCGCCGCAGCACGGTAGAAATGGAGCCGTTGCATCTGGAAGTAGGGCCCCAGTTCACCTCCTACTTCTGGCCCCTCATCCCAGTCGAGGCCCAGCCAGTGGAGGGAGTCCAAGATGCCCCCCAGCGACTCTTGGGTGGAACGCAGCTGGTCGGTATCCTCTATCCGCAGGATAAAGGTCCCTTGGTGATGGCGGGCAAAAAGCCAGTTGTAGAGGGCGGTGCGTGCCCCGCCTACATGCAAATAGCCTGTAGGGGAGGGGGCGAACCTGACGCGAACTCTCTTGCTCATAGAAACCTCTCAAAGTTCTCCATTTGCCATCGTCGTTGCTGAGGGTAGGCAGGGTGGGGACGGAAGGGACGGATGCAATCCTCAAGGCGTGTATTCCCCACTGTCTCTATCTTCTCCAAATCGCCAACCCCTAAACCCTTCAATTTGCAATAGTAGAGATAGCCGATCTCGTCTATATTATAGCCCATAACTTTTGCCGCTACCGTGTCGGCGGCCAGAAAGTCGGTGCTGGCGATGGCCACTCCTAACTCCACCGGCTCTCCATCGCTGGGGCCCGGCCCTTCCATTCCCAGGAAGCCGTCGATGATGCTCAAGTGAGGGGCTATATATTTGGCCAGGGTATAAAGGTTGAGGTTGATGGCCGGGTAGCCCTGGTGCATGGCGGCTTTATCGCTCCTGAGAAGCGTCGTGGACACCTCTCGCTTCACTCCTTCCATGAATGGTGCACGCTTCACCCAAGAAGGGGTAACTCTGGATAAAGTGTGGAAAAGCGTGTTACTTCCCACCCTTTGATCGTGGATGAGGCTTCCCATGATCATGTTCTTCAGGGAAAGGGTGATGATCACTGCATCGTGGGTCTTAGGCGGGCCGATGGAGATGCGGTAGAGGCTCTCCCAGGCGGTCTTGGCCAGGCGCAACTCTAGGGGAGCCAGATTCCGGTCATACACCTCTACCTTCACCCACCGGTCCCTATTGAGATCTATCAGCCGAACGCCGTACTCTTCGATCAGCGGCTCATAGCCGAAGTTGCGAAACCCTTTGAAGGTATCAGTGAGGCCGGTTCCCTCGCCGATGGTGATAGAGCCACCATAGCGCGGCTTCAAGAAGTCGAGGAGGGCGCGTACCGCGTCCACATGGGTGGAAGCCAGTTGATTTGTGGTGGAGACGAAGTTGGGTTTGATGAGCAGTCCACCCAGAGGCAATTTGATCTCCTCTGCGATAGACTCCAAAGCCTGGTTTATGTTTCGGTATCTATCTGGGCCCTTGATGAGGGCTACCTTACTTTTCACTGAAACTCCAACTTACGATGGCGCATTACTATGCTTTGCACTACTCCCTCCGCCAATAGCAGCGTCAATAAGGCACTTCCACCGTAGCTCATGAAGGGGAGGCCTATGCCGGCAGCGGGCATCAGCCCGATGTTCATCCCGATGTTGACAAAGCTCTGAAAGACGATGAGGGCGGCTACTCCGCAAGCGAACAACTTGCCGAAATCATCGCGGGCCAACTCCGCGGCTCGGAGGATGCGGAGAAGGATGATGCCTAGAAGAGTGAGGAGGATCAATACCCCCAGGAAGCCCAACTCCTCCGCCAGGACGGAGAAGATGAAGTCTGTGGGCCGGACACGGAGGAAGTGCAGTTGGCTTTGGGAGCCGCTGCCGAAGCCTTGCCCTATCCAGCCCCCGGAACCGACAGCGATGAGGGCTTGTCTTATATTGTAGCCCGCCCCCAGGGGGTCCTGTTGGGGGTTTAGGAAGATCATGACCCGTTCCCGCATGTAGTCTTCCAAGAAGAACCAAATAAGGGGTGCACTCAGGACCCCCAGCAAGGCTAATATGGTGAGGTGACGAAGAC
>CAZERB010000152.1:0-3302 GCA_964514645.1 uncultured Anaerolineales bacterium | reverse complement strand
GGGGCACCGCTGAAGCCCACCCCGAACCAGGGGTAACGGGAGATGAGGGTGAGGGCGTCCTTATATTCGCCGACGCGCATCTGGGTAGCCAGGTCTTGCACCCTAGTCCCGGCGATGAAATGCTGGACATAGAAACGGGTTTGGGGGAGGATGAGGATGAGAAGGCCCACGAGCACCAAGGCTATAAGTAGACGCCGATAGCGGAGAGCACCCAAGAAGAGACAAGCCGCAGCCAGCCCCATGAAAGCGCCCCGGGAGAAGGTGAGGAGGAGACAGGAGAGCATCACCGCTAAGATGGGAGCCACCAAGAATTTCTTCAAAATAGGCCGCTCGGTGAATAGTTGGGGGGCAGTGAGAGAGGCAACCAGGATGAGAAGGCCCCCTAACACATTGGGGTCGATAGAGGTAGAGATAGCCCGCATGGGGAGGAGGGGGTTGTCCTCGATGAAACGGAGCACCCCCCAGCCTGCGGGGTAATGGACGATCCTAAGGGCAGAGAGAAGCCGCACGGTCAAAGCCTGAGGGAGGAGGTATAAAACGATGCCGATAGAAGCGGAGGCGAAACCAGCCAGCATGAGAGCCAAGACCGTCCATTTAAGCCCACGCTTTGTGGCGACGCTATTCACCACCACAAAGTAGAGGACGATAGCCAAGATCACCTCTATGAAGTGACGGAGGATGTCTTTAGTTAGGCCGGCATGAGCGGTCCCGGCGACGAAGGAGAAGAAGGCCAAGATGATAAATATTAGGATCGTCCCATCGAGAGGGGAACTCAAAAATTCTTCCTGAGTGCGAGTGAGGAACCTAGCCAGCCAGACGCCGAAGAGCGCCAGGAGGGCCACGTCGAGAAATGTGGGGTAGAAGCCCAGACTGATGGGGATCGCCCCGAAGGGGAGGAGAGTAGCCACCCCGATGAGGAAGAAGAGCCCCACCTGCACGCTCCTGAGTATAAAAAGCCCCCCGATGAGGCCCACCACCAAGGCTAAGGCGATAAGGGGGTGAAGAAATACTAGGGAGAGGCCGCCCAGGGTGCCTAAGAGGAGGGAAAGGGCTATGAGGCCCAACCAATAAGGCCATCCACCCTCCCTCACCCTTTGGCGCAAAAAATCAACCGCTCCATTCATCTCAACTGCGGAATATGAGAAAGACTCCCAGGCAGACGAGAATCGTTCCCGTCACCCTAAGAAGGGAGAAGGCTTCCCCCAGAAAGAACCAGGAGGTGAGGACCACAAAGAGGTAGCCCAGACTGAGCAGAGGATAGGCCCAACTCAGGTCCACCCGGGAGAGGACAGCCAACCAGATGAGGGATCCAGAGAAGATGAAGGCGAACCCGGCCAGAATCTTGGGGTTAGAAAACGCTCGCAGGAGGCCAGAGATGAAATCTTTGGGGGTTAAAGAGAGCACCCCCACCTGATTCATCCCCGCCTTGAGAAGAAACTCCCCGGTGACGGAAAGTGAGATAGCGAAAAGGAGGAGAAGAAAGGCTTTCCACGGACCTTCACTCATGCCCAAACTCCTTAATAGAGTCGGCTACCATCTCCACCTCCTCCTTGGTGATCTCTGCATATAGGGACAAGGATAGGGCTTGACGACAATGCTCCTCCGCCTGGGGGAAACTTCCCGGGCCATAACCCAAACCATGGTAGGCCTCCATGAGATGTATGGGAAGCGGATAATGTATCATGGTGCCTATCGCTTTCTGCGCGAGGAATTGCTGCAGTTCATCTCTCTCTTTGCTTCTAACCACATAAAGATAGTATATATGCTCACCGTAGGAAGATTCTTGGGGCGTGACCACCTCCGAACCGGTCAGGAGTTCATTGTAGAGGCTCGCCCACCTCCTTCGGGCCTCGTTCCACTCGTTCAGATGTCTCAATTTCACCCTCAAGATGGCCGCTTGGAGTTCGTCCAGCCGGGAGTTGAGACCCTTGATAGAACTGATGTACCTCTTCTCCCACCCGTATTGTCTCAAGAGCCTCACCCTCTCGGCTATCTGGGCATCGTCGGTGACCACCATCCCTCCATCACCATAGGCTCCTAAGTTCTTGGTAGGGTAGAAACTGAAACAGCCCACATCCCCTTGGGGCAGCCGTCGCCCTTTGTAGGTCGTGCCGTGGGCCTGGGCCGCATCCTCTACCACCATCAACCCTTGCCCCTCCGCTAAGGATAGAAGGGGGTCGAGATCCGCAGCCTGGCCGTAGAGATGGACAGGCAAGAGAACCTTGGTACGAGGGGTGATCCTCTCTTCTACCTGGGAGATGTCCATATTGTAAGTCACCGGGTCGATATCTACAAAGACGGGGGTAGCGCCCGCCAACTCGATGGCGGCCACCGTGGCCACTGCTGTGTTGGGCACGGTGATCACCTCATCGCCCGGCCCCACCCCATAGGCTAAGAGCGCCAGATGGAGCGCCTCCGTCCCTGAGCCGACCCCTACCCCATAGGTTGCCCCGCAGTAGGCGGCGAACTCCTCCTCGAAGGCCAAAACCTCCTCCCCCAATATGAACCAGCCCCGATTCAAGACCCGGGCCACAGCCTGGTCGATCTCTTCCTTAATGGCAAGATACTGCCTTCTCAGATCGCAGAAAGGGATTCTCATTCCCAATAGTGCTCCTTGTGCCGGCGATAAAACTCTATCGTCCTCTCTAGGCCCTCTCGCAGGGGGACCTTGGGCTCCCAACCCAAGAGCGCCTTTATCTTGCTGTAGTCGCCGTAGTAGTCGCCGATATCGATCCTTTTCTTGTTTGGGGGGAAGGGCACGAGTCTATAGGAGGCTTGAGGAGAGAGTTCAATCAGAAGTTTGGCTACCTCCAAGAGGCTGACCGGCTCTCCGCCCAGGTTGAATACTTGACCGTTGGCCTCCTCGCTGGCCGCAGCCAGAAGAAAAGCGTACATTACATCATCGACGTAATTGAGATCGCGCTTTTGAGTGCCATCCCCATAGATAGAAATCGCCCCTCCATCGACGGCTAGACGGATAAACCAACCGATGAACCCTTGGCGGTTATGCTTCACCAGCTGGCGAGGCCCATAGGTATTGGTGAGCCTCAAGGAGGTAGCCCGGAGGCCATAGACGTTGTTGTAAAGGATGTGGTACCACTCCCCGGCCATCTTATTGATGCCGTTGACATCGGTGGGGTGCAGGAGGTGTTGTTCATCCACGGGTAGATAATCTGGGACTCCATAAACCTGGCGGGTGCCAGCGAAAACTATCTTCGCCTCAGGGTTATTGTGACGACAAGCCTCAAGGAGCGATAGTTGGCTGCGACAGTTTATCTCCAGATCGGTGTATGGATCCTTCA
>CAZERB010000151.1:0-3306 GCA_964514645.1 uncultured Anaerolineales bacterium | reverse complement strand
AGAAGAGGATGGCGGCCACGGTCAAGTACCAACTAAGGGGGATCATGCCTCCTCCTGTTCTCTGGCGATGATTATGGCCCCCACCAGAGCCATGAGAAGGAGAAGAGATGTTACCTCAAAGGGGAGGACGTAGGTAGTCAATAAGGCCCTCCCCAGATTGGCAATCGGGTCGCCCACGATCTCCGCGGATGTGACCGGCCACTGGACGGCTCCCACCAGGAAGATGAGGATCGCGGCCAGAAGCGCCGAGGCCACAAGCACCACCCACCACTGTTCGTTGGTGGCGCGCTCTTGTCTCATCAAACGTTCGGTAAGCATGATGGCGAAGATGATGAGGACGGCGATAGCCCCCACATAGATGAGGACCTGGACAGCAGCGAGGAAAGTAGCCTCCAGAAGCACGTAAAGGGCAGCCACTCCCAAGAAGGCGGCGATGAGGGACAGGGCGTTACGCAATATATTCCTGCCCACCACTACCCCCAAGGCGGCGAGGATGGTCACCGCCGAGACTATCAGGAAAGCGATCTGCGTGAGGGTCACTTCTCTTTCTCCACCGGCGGAACGCCATCGGGCGCATACTTCTGGCCTAAGGCCAAAAGCCTATCCAGGTCGTACATGAGTTCGCCTTTCTGGCGGCCATAGGTGCTCAACTCATATTTCGGGGTATGATAGAGAGCCCCAAAGGGGCAGGACTCAACGCAAAGCCCACAGAAGAGGCAAGCGGAAAGATCCCAAGTGTAACTCTGGGGGACGTACTGACCATCCCTCTTCTCCTCCGCCCGCGCCACCTCGATCACTCCCACGGGGCAGGAGCGAGCACAGATGCCACAGGCGGTACACTTGGGTATGCCTGTCCCGGGGTTGGTGAGTTGCATCAGCGCTCCTCGGAAGCGGGGGAACATCTCCAGCCTTTCCTCGGGGTATTGGATGGTGAAGATGCCCCTTTCGGTAGGATGTAGCCTCCTGGCTCGACCCTGGGGCGCGTACCGGTGAGGGAAGCGCTTCAGATCGCTGAGATAGGTATCCACAAAATGTCGGAGCGTTACGGACATGCCCTTGAGTATCCCTAGGCCTAGCATCTAAATAGCAACCTCTATCGCTCTCCTTCGCCAATTGGCGAAGGCATAGATTATGACCACGGCGGCCACGATGAGGCCGTTAGCCACCAAGGAGGCGAACACCAAAGGGAAGAGCCCCTTTCCCTGCGTTAAAGTTAAGACCAGGCCCATGACCAGGAGGTTTACCAAGGCTAAAGGCACGAGGAACTTCCAGGCCAGGCCCATCAGTTGGTCGATGCGCAAGCGAGGCAGGGTGAACCGCAGCCACATGAGGACGAAGTAGATAGCGTAGGCCTTGAGCAAGAACCAGATGTAGGGAGGAAGTAGGGGACCTTGCCAGCCGCCCAGGAAGAGGGTGGCTGCTATGGACGAGACGATGAAAGCGTTTATATATTCAGCCAGGAGGAACATGGCATATTTCATGCCGCTATACTCGGTGTGGTAGCCGGCGATGATCTCCGACTCTGCTTCAGGGAGGTCGAAGGGAGCCCGGTTCACCTCCGCTACGGCGCTGATGAAGTAGATGAGGAAGCCCAGAGGCTGCAGGAGGATGAAGGGCACCCGGCTTTGCCCCTCCACTATAGAGACGAGGGACAGGGAACCGGTGAGCATGATGGCTCCCAGCGCCGAGAGCACCATGGGGACCTCGTAACTTATCATCTGGGCCACCACCCGCATCCCACCCAAAAGCGAGTATTTGTTGCGAGAGCCCCACCCGGCCAAGAGGATGGCTATGGTAGTCAGAGAGGAGACGGCTACAATGTAAAGGAAGCCGATATTGAGATCGGCGGCTACCATTCCCCGGCCGAAGGGGAGGACGGCTAGGACCAGGAAGGTAGGGACTACAACCATGACGGGAGCCAGGTTGAAGATCACCCGGTCGGCGTTGGCAGGGGTTATATCCTCCTTGGTGAGCATCTTTATCGCATCGGCTACAAACTGCAATATCCCCAGGGGTCCCACCCGGTTCGGCCCGTATCGGTCCTGGAACCGCCCCACCGTCTTCCGTTCTAGCCAGTTGATGAACATTAGAGTGCCGAGGACGAAGACGATTAGACAGACGATGGTGAGGAGCATCATGACCAAATCCACCGCCCAAGGGGGAAGAAATCGGGCCAGAAAGGAGGATAGCCACTTACTTAGATTGACGAAAAGATCGTTAAGAAAGGCCATTATCTGTCAACCTCGCCCAGCACTATATCTATGCTCCCCAGGATGGCCACCACATCAGCCACTTTATGTCCTTTGCACAGTTCCGGTAGGACGGTGAGGTTGATGAAGGTGGGGGAGCGGATCTTGTAGCGATAGGGGTTGGTGCTGCCATCGCTCACCAGATAGAAGCCCAACTCCCCCTTGGGGGACTCGATGCGGTGATAGACATCCCCCTCTGGGGGCTTGAAGACCCGAGGCAACTTGACCGTGACCTCGCCCTCGGGGATGTCTTCTATGGCCTGCTGTAAGATCCTCACGCTTTGTCGCATCTCCCCTATACGCACTAGATACCGGTCATAGACATCGCCGTTTCTCCCCAAAGGCAGATCGAAGTCGAACCGGTTGTAGATGGAGTAGGGGGCCACTTTGCGGATATCGTAGTTCACACCGGAAGCGCGCAAGAGGGGGCCGGTGCAACTGTAGGCTATTGCCTTTTCAGGGGGGAGGACGCCGACGCCTCGGCAGCGGGCTAGAACGATCTCATTCTCGGTGAGGAGCCTCTCGAACTCATCGATAAAGGTGGGGAGAGCAGCCACGACGCTTTTCAACTCAGGCATGAAGCCGGGGGGGAGATCGTACCTTACCCCCCCGAAGCGCATATAGTTGCACATCATCCGCGACCCGGAGGCCATCTCGAAGAGGTCTAAGATGCGCTCCCTCTCCCGGAGGCCATAGAGCATGGGGGTGAAGAAACAGCCGAGATCGTTGAGGAGGGCTCCTATAGCCAGCATATGGTTAACGATGCGGGTCAACTCCACCATGATGATCCGAATATACTCCGCTCGCTCAGGCACCTCGATCTGGGCTAACTTCTCCACGGCCATCACGTAGGCCATATTATTGGACATAGAGCAGATATAATCGAGGCGGTCGGTGTAGGGGATATTTTGGAGGTAGGTATTCCTTTCCCCTATCTTCTCGTGGCAGCGGTGAAGGTAGCCCATTACTGGCTCCAGATCGACGATGGTCTCCCCATCTAGAGTGACGATCATGCGGAAGACCCCATGGGTGCTGGGGTGCTGGGGCCCCATATTGA
>CAZERB010000150.1:0-3312 GCA_964514645.1 uncultured Anaerolineales bacterium | reverse complement strand
ACCTCTCCGATATCTTTACCCTCTCCCAGCCGTTGGCGGGTATCCCTGGTATATCGATCCCTTGCGGCTTCGCCAGGGGCTTGCCTGTAGGTTTGCAGATCATCGGCCCAGCGCTGGGTGAGGAGACGGTTCTGCGGGTGGCCTACGCTTATGAACAGGCCACGGAGTGGCATAAGATGCGCCCACAGTTGTAGGGGAGAGAGATGAAAGTAGTGATGCCCATGGCTGGTCTGGGAACCCGCCTCAGACCTCATACCCATAGCAAGGCTAAGCCGTTGCTCCCTGTGGCTGGGAAGCCTATCTTGGCTCACCTCTTGGATAGACTCCAGGGGCTCGATGTGGAAGAGTATGTCTTCATCGTGGGCCACCTGGGCGAGCAGATCGAAAAGTATGTAGAGGCCAACTATGACCTCCCCGCCCGTTTTGTCTTGCAGGCCGAGCCCTTGGGCCAAGCCCATGCTCTCCATTTATCCAGGGAGTATATCGATAGCCCCTTCTTATTGATCTTCGTAGATACTATCTTCGAAGCAGATCTCGCCCGCATCGATGAGGTTGCCTGTGATGGGTTGGTCTTTGTTAAAGAGGTGGATGACCCCCGGCGTTTCGGCATCGTCCTCTTGGAAGGTGACAGGGTCGTCAGATTTATCGAGAAACCGGAGGAGCCGCTCTCTAACCTGGCTTTGGTAGGGATGTATTACGTGGTAAACTGGTCATTGCTTATGGGATGTGTCGAGACCCTCCTCGAGGAAGGTATCCAAACTAAAGGCGAATATTACATCGCCGATGCCTTCCAGTTGATGGTGGATCGAGGGGCCAAACTGGAAGCGGTGACCGTCGATGTGTGGCAGGATTGCGGGAAACCAGAGGCCCTTCTGGCCACTAATCGCTACCTTTTGGAGAAGAGCGGGAGACAGGAGGTAGAGGCGGAGAACTCCATTATCATGCCGCCGGTCTACATCGCAGAGGGCGTTACTATTCGGGGTTCGGTCGTGGGGCCGTATGTTTCCGTGGCCGAAGGTAGCGTGATCATCGATTCCATAGTCAAAGATTCGATCATCGACGAGGGAGCCTATATAGAGGATGCTACGCTTGAGGGTTCCCTCATCGGCGCCAATGCGCAGGTGAAAGGTAAGTTTAAGCGCCTCGACATAGCCGCTTCGTCCCGAGTAGATCTTGGATGAATCCTATGGAGAGGTTAGCCCAAGTTACCTGTTATGCGGGGAGGAAGTACCCAGAGCGGCCGACCTCCTTCGTCTGGCAAGACGAAGAGCAGATAATAGAGGCCATAGAGGGAGAGTGGATGACGCCTGAAGGACCCCATTTCTGGGTGCGGACCTCAGTAGGAGAGCGCTTTCATCTAGTTTATTCTCAGGAGGCAGATCAGTGGTATCTGAAAGTGAAGTGAAAGGGTTTATCGCCCAGAGGGCGCGAATGGTCCCTCCCTCCGGTATCAGGAAGTTTTTCGATATCATCGCCACCATGGAAGATGTCATATCATTGGGAGTGGGGGAGCCAGACTTTGTCACCCCGGATCAGATCCGCCGCGCGGGGATCCTTTCCCTGGAACGGGGGGAGACCCACTACAGTTCCAACTCCGGGATGTTGGAGTTAAGGGAGGAGTTGGCAAAACATTTGGCTAAGCGATACGAGGTAGAATACGACCCAGAGACGGAGATCTTGATCACCGTAGGGGTTTCCGAGGCTCTCCATATCTCCCTCATGGCATTAGTCGACCCTGGCGATGAAGTGATCGTTCCGGAGCCCTGCTACGTCTCCTACAAGCCGGGGATCATCTTCGCTGGAGGTGTCCCGGTAGTGTTGGAGACCAGATGCGAGGACGACTTCCAGATCATACCCCAAGCGATCGAGGCCGCCATCACCCCTCGTACCAAGGGGCTGCTCATCGGCTACCCCAACAACCCTACCGGGGCGGTCATGCCTAGAGAGATCCTCATCGAGATCGCCAAGGTAGCAGAAGAGCACGGTTTAGTCGTCTTCTCCGACGAGATCTACGACCGGCTAGTTTACGGCATCGAACATACCTGTTTCGCTTCCCTGCCTGGGATGAGGGACCGGACGGTGCTTTTGGGAGGCTTCTCCAAAGCCTATGCTATGACTGGATGGCGGATCGGGTACGTGGCTGGGAACGGTGAGGTCGTCGGCGCTATAAGGAAACTCCACCAATACGCCATCATGTGTGCCCCTACAACGGCCCAAGTGGCGGCTATCGAGGCCCTCAGAAACGGCGAGGAGGCCGTGCAAGCGATGGTCCAAGAGTACGATAAGAGGCGCCGAGCGATAGTGAAAGGGCTCAACGACCTCGGCCTCTCCTGCTTCGAGCCCCGGGGGGCTTTCTACGCCTTCCCTTCCATCGCCCGGACGGGCTTGAGTTCTGATGAGTTCTCGGAGAGGTTGCTCTTCGAGGAGAGGGTGGCCGTCGTCCCTGGCAGCGCCTTCGGGGAGTGTGGGGAAGGGTTCGTCCGCTGCTCCTATGCCACCTCCCTACCCGATATCGAGGAGGCGCTTAGGCGGATAGGGAGGTTTCTCGAGAAGTTTTAAGATGGAATACGAGCCAGTTATCGGGATAGAGGTCCACGCCCAACTCTTGACCAAATCGAAGATGTTCTGCGGCTGCAGCACCGATTATATGGGGGCTCCCCCCAATACCCGTGTCTGTCCCGTCTGCCTGGGGATGCCGGGGGTACTCCCAGTCATTAACCGGAAGGCTGTGGAATATACTATCATGACCGGTCTGGCCCTCAACTGCCAAGTCCCCGAGGCTACCAAGTGGGATCGAAAGAACTACCACTACCCCGATCTGCCCAAAGGCTACCAGATATCTCAATACGATCTCCCCCTCACCCGCGATGGCTGGCTGGAGATAGATCTCGAGGGGGTTCGGAAACGGATCAGCATCCGACGGGTCCACCTGGAAGAGGACACGGCAAAGTTATTCCACGAGGAAGGGTATGCCTTGGTGGACTTCAACCGCTCCGGGGTACCCCTCTTGGAGATCGTCAGCGAGCCTGACCTCCGCTCCATGGAGGAGGTTTGGCAGTACGTGACCAAGTTGCGCATAATACTGAGGTACCTGGGCGTCAGTTCCGGAGATATGGAAAAGGGAGCGATGCGGTTTGAGGTCAACATCTCCCTGCGACTGCGAGGCGATGAGGGATACGGTACCCGGGTGGAGATCAAGAACCTTAACAGTTTCCGCGCTGTCCTTAACTCCTTAGGGTATGAAATAGAGCGGCAGAAAGAGATCCTTCGATCGGGGGGGAAGATCGAGCAGGAGACGATGGGTTGGGATGA
>CAZERB010000149.1:0-3313 GCA_964514645.1 uncultured Anaerolineales bacterium | reverse complement strand
TGACAAAAACCTCAACAAATAACTCTAACAAACCGTAACAGAAGGTTCCTAGATGCTCAATGTCATCATCCTAGGGCTTGCCAGTTTCCTCACCGATGTCAGCACGGAGATGGTCTACCCTCTCCTCCCTCTCTACCTTACCACCAGGCTGGGGGCTACCCCGGCCATCGTGGGCCTCATCGAGGGGGTGGCTGAGAGCCTGGCCAGCCTGCTCAAGGTCTTCTCAGGATACATATCGGACCGGGTCCAAAGGCGTAAACCCCTGGCCATCTTGGGCTACTCCTCCTCCACCTTGGGCAAACTCTTCCTCTACCTTTCTACCTCCTGGGGGTGGGTCTTCGCTGGGAGAGCGGTAGACCGCTTCGGCAAGGGGGTACGAACTGCGCCCCGCGATGCCCTCATCGCCGATAGCACCGAGGCGGGGAGAAGAGGCCAGGCCTATGGCCTCCACCGGGCATTGGATACTGCCGGCGCCGCTTTGGGGGTCATCCTGGCCCTCATCCTCATGACCGCTTATCGAGGCAACTACAAGGTGGTCTTTCTCCTCTCCCTGGTCCCGGCAGCCCTGGGGGTGGGGATACTCTTCTTCGCCCGGGAGATGAGAGGGCAAATTCCAACCACTCACCTCTCCTTCCGCTGGTCAGCCCTCCCCCGCCGCCTACAAGCCTTCCTGATCGTCGTCTTCCTCTTCACCTTAGGGAACTCATCCAACCAGTTTCTACTGCTCCGGGCCCAAAACCTGGGCTTTGCCCCTCAGATAATTCTGCTCCTCTACCTGACTTACAATATCGTCTATGCCCTCTTCTCCTACCCAGCAGGAAGGCTCTCCGATATCATCGGCCGCAAGAGCCTGCTGGTTTCTGGCTACCTCTTCTATGGATTGGTATATCTGGGGTTCGCCATAGTCGGCCAGCCTTCCCTCCTCTGGCCCCTCTTCGCCGCCTATGGCCTCTATATCGCCTTCACCGAAGGGGTAGAGAAAGCCTTAGTAGCAGATATCGCCCCCTCGGAGTTGCGAGCCACCCTCATAGGATTACATGCCACCTTCGTAGGTATCGGCCTCTTCCCCGCTTCCTTCATAGCCGGGGCCCTCTGGAACCTCTTCGGAGCCCCTGCCCCTTTCTACTTCGGCACCGTCATGGGCCTATTAGCAGCCCTGGGCCTGTGGCTGGTCATTTGACGAAGTCCCTCAATATCCTGCGCCCCCGCACCGGCCACGGAAGCCCTCGCCTTCGGGATCTTCCAAAAAAGGGGTGGGCGCCGACCTTGACAAAGGCGCGAAACCGATATATAATGAGTGAGTGCTCACTCATTAGGAGGAGGGAATGACTGGGAACAGAGCGGACAAGAAGGAAGAGTTGGTTCAGAAAAGGTCGGCGCAGATATTAGAAGCGGCAGCACGGGTATTCGCTCAAAAGGGTTATCACACCGCCACCACCAAGGAGATCGCTGCCCAGGCTGGGGTTTCAGAAGGGACTATCTACAACTATTTCCAGAGTAAAGAAGATCTATTGCTTAGTATCCCCAGGCTGATAAGCGAAACCACGGCCCTGCCAGCCCTGAGTCAGATGCTGACCACTCCCATAACTTCGGGGAAAGAGGAAGAGAAACTCTTGACCGCCGTTTTGGACAACGCATTCCAGACATTGCAACGGAACGTGGACTTCCTAAAGGTGCTGTTCTCCACCCTGCCCACTATGGATGAGAAAACCTTGGAAGAGTATGTGCGCCGAATCCCCTTCTATTTTGCCCAGGCTCTTGAGGAGTTCCTCCAAAGTCGTATCGGTCAAGGCATCTACCGACCTATGGATACCGCTGTAGTGGCACGAGCCTTTATGGGGATGATGGTGATATTTGTGTTGACCCAGGAAGTCCTGCCTGGCAAGCGGGTATTCGCCACCGTTGGCTACGATGTAATAGGGCGAGAAATCGTGCGACTCTTCCTCCACGGCGTCCTCGCCCATCCTGAGCAAGGAGGGGTGGCATGAACAGCCGTATCATCCCCATCATGCGCAAGGAGTTCATCCACATCCGTCGCGACCCCCGTACCCTGACCTTCATGTTCCTCATCCCGGTCATCCAACTGGTGCTCCTCGGCTATGCAGCCACCACCGATGTGGAGCACCTGGCCACCGCTGTCCTCGATTACGACCGCACATCGGCCAGCCGGGAGTTGGTCGACGCCTACCGAGCCTCCAACTACTTTGACATAGCCTACTATATCGACAACGAAGAAGAGATGGCCCGACTCATAGATGGGGGAAAGGTGCGCGCGGGGATAATTATCCCCGCCGGCTACAAAGTGGACCTGGAAAAAGATCGTCAAGCGCAAATCGCCTTTATCATCGACGGCTCTGACCCCACGGTGGCCAGGACCGCCTTTTCCGCAGCCACGGCCGTGGGGCAAGCAAAATCGGTAGAACTTGTGCAGAAGATCTTTGGGATAGATCCCGAAGAACAACCAGGCATCGAGGTCCGCCCCCGGGTCTGGTACAACCCGGAGATGAAGAGCGCCAACTTCATGATACCAGGCATCATCGGCGCCATTCTGCAACTCCTCACTACCTTCATTACCGGCGTAGCCATCGTCCGCGAGCGGGAGCAGGGGACGATAGAACAACTCATCGTCACCCCTATAAGGCCGTTCGAACTGGTATTGGGGAAGGTCATACCCTACGTGGGGATCGCCTTCTTCGACCTCTCCGAGGTTCTCATCGTGGGCGTCTTCTGGTTTGGCATGCCTATTCACGGCAGCGTCCCTCTGCTTCTCGCTCTAGCCCTCCTCTCCCTCCTCACCTCTCTGGGTTTGGGGCTATTCATCTCCACCATCGCTCACAGTCAGATGGAGGCCATGCTTCTCACCTTCCTCATCCTCATGCCCTCCATCTTCCTCTCCGGCTTCTTCTTCCCCATCGAAGCAATGCCCCTGGCCCTCCAAGCGATAAGTTACATCATCCCTCTCCGCTACCTCCTCATCATCGTGCGGGGGATCATCCTTAAAGGGGTAGGGCTGCGGCTCCTCACCGAGCAAGTGATAGCCATCACGATATTCGGCGCTGTCATCTTGACGTTGGCCTCCTTGCGGTTCAAAAAGAGTTTGGAGTGATAATGGCTATCATCGAAACCGAAAATCTGACCAAGAGGTTCAGGAACGTCACCGCCGTCGATGGGTTGAACCTCAACATCGAGGGGGGCGAGATCTTCGGCCTAGTGGGGCCCGATGGGGCTGGTAAGACTACCACCATCCGGCTCCTCTCGGCCATCATGAACCCCACCGAGGGTAGGGCCATCGTGGCCGGCCACGACACGGTGA
>CAZERB010000148.1:0-3324 GCA_964514645.1 uncultured Anaerolineales bacterium | reverse complement strand
CGAGACGCCTACAGCCACACCAACCGAGACGCCTACAGCCACACCAACCGATACGCCTACCCCGACTGAAACGCCCACGCCGGAAGCATGAGCAGAGCCGAACCGCCTTCCCACGTTTTGACAATTTTCAGGTTCGCTCCGTAACACAAACGGTTTCAGTCTATTTCTATAAGATTTGGCAACCCCTATGCTATTGACGAACAGCTTATCCTATGCTATACTGATAGTACTTTAGTACTAGACGAGTGCCGCCCAACACTAACCTCAAAACCCTGGGGCTGGATTTCTCCCACAGGGATCCTGTCCCTCGGGATCCTGTAAGGATAAGGAAAATCCAGCCCGGCAGAGACGCGGTAGGCAGGTTCTTAGGTAGGTTACAAATAGAAAATGGCCCCGGCCGGTGGCGGCCAGCCGAGACCATGCACTCAGGGCGCGTAGCACCCTTTGTGCAGCCCTATTATAGCAGAAGGCCTCGCTGGGCGCAACCCGGCGAGGCGAGACTTCTTTTGAGGGGAAGGGGACGAAGGCTAGGGTGGCCAGCCCCATGACCAAGACCAGGTTCTACATCATCTATCTCTGGCTCACCTTCAACCTGCTGGACCTCATCACCACCCACGTGGGCTTACAAGGTGGGGATGGGGAACTCAACCCCATCTACCGCCGGCTTATGACCCAGTTCGGCCTGCTTCCTGCCCTTGGGGTGAAGATGGCCCTGGTCCTTATCACCATCGCCTTCATCGTTCTTCTGGCCCGCCGATGGGCCAACGCCTGGCAGGTTCTCAGGACCACCAACGTGGCAGTCTGCATAGGCGTGCTCTGTAACCTGGTGATGGTCTCCCGATGAAAAGGGCAGGTTTCTTACCTGCCCCTTGTAGGGGAGGCCCTTGTGGCCTCCCGAAAAGATCAGGAGGAGACAAGCCCCTCCCCTACACTATTGTCCTCACGCTGCGTTTATCGCGCCACCGCTTTCGCCTTCTCCAACTGCTTCTCGATGGCCCTCCCCAGCCTCCTTATCCCCTCCTGGATCACCTCCGGTGGGCAGTAGGAGAAGTTGAGCCGCATGGTATTATGCCCCCTACCATCGGCGAAGAAAGCGAAGCCGGGCACGAAGGCCACCTTCTCCTCCACCGCATCCTCAAGGAGTTCCGCCGTGTCTATCTCCTCCGGCACCGTAGCCCAGAGGAAGAGCCCTCCCTGGGGCCGCGTCCATCTCACCCCTTCCGGGAAATGCTCCTCCATAGCCTCAAGCATCACATCCCGGCGCTCTCGATAGACCTTCCTTATCTCCCTCACATGGCCATCTAGGAAGCCGGTACGCACTACCTCATAGGCTAACATCTGGGTCAAGGTAGTGGTGTGAAGGTCCGCTCCCTGCTTGGCCTGCACCAGCCTAGCGACTACCTCCACCGGAGCCACCACCCAACCCAAGCTCAAGCCAGGAGCCAGGGTCTTGGAGAAGGTGCTCATGTAGATGACGTTCCCCTCGAAGAAGCCCTCGGCGTTAGCCTTGCCCTCAGATCTCCTAGAGAGATGCCTCTCGTCAAGGACCACCAGAGGGGGTATATGGTCGCCTTCGTACCTCAACTCCCCGTAGGGGTCATCTTCCATGAGGGGCACGCCGCACTCGTTGGCCAAAACCACCAGCCTCTCTCGCCTCTCCAAGGAGAGGGTCACCCCGGCCGGGTTTTGGAAGTTGGGCAAGACGTAGATGAACTTGGGGCAACCTTTCTTTAACTCCTCCTCCACCAAATCCACCCTCATCCCCTCATCGTCGATGGGCACGGTGATATAGCGGGCTTGATAGGCGGTAAAGGCCTGGATCCCTCCCACATAACTGGGGGCTTCCAGTAGGACGGTATCGCCGGGGTCGAGGAAGACCTTGCCTATCAAATCCAAGGCCTGTTGAGAGCCGTGGGTGATGAGCACGTTATCCAGGGTAGCCTTGATGCCATAACGGCCCATCTTCTCCACGATGAACTCTCTTAGAGGTGGATAGCCCTCTGTGGTACTGTATTGCAATGCCTGCGGCCCCTTCTCCCGCAGTAGTTTGCAAGTCGCCTCCTCCAACTCCTTCACCGGAAAGAGTTCCGGCGCTGGCAACCCCCCAGCGAAAGAGATCACCTCTGGCTGCTGCGTAAACTTCAGAAGTTCCCTGATGACGGAACTACGCATCCGCTCCGTCCGCTGGGCGTAACACTCTCCCCATCGAGTTGTCATAACCTTTCGACCTCCTTGTCGCTAGAAGTTCACAACCTACAGCGTTTCTATACCGGTTCAGGGGCCTGATACCCGTGCTATAATACACTAAAACGCCCCTGGCCGTCAAGGGGCAACAAAGGGATTCTAAGAAGGGGCCTGCCTGCCGCCTTTGAGGTTATCCCACCACTCCTGAGCCATGAGCCAGACCACCCAGAAGGGGTTCCACTTACCCCATCCCACAGGCAAAGCCAGTTCCCTATCCTCGGGCAAGGTGGCGAAGTTCACCTCGTCCATCTGTGGCTTGAGGGCTTGCAACTCCCTCTTTCGCTGGGCGTCGTCTTCGATCTCCAAGAGGCGATCGATGCGCCCTATCAGTTCTTTCCCCTTCGCGATCCGCTCTTCGGTGGCCAGACGCTCCTCCCCGCTGATCAGGCCATGGGCAGCCTTCAAGCGACTGAGCCTAAGAAGCGCCTCATAGGTGGTATCTACTATCTCCTCCCGGCTCATCCACTCCGTCTCGTAGTTGAGGATATATTTCCAACTGGGGGATAGAAGAGCCCGGCGGTGCTCCTCCAAAGTCCGGTAAAAGAGGCGATAGCCATGCCGCGCAGGTTCCTCAAAGGCTGCACTCCCCGGATCCAAGAAGGGAGCCAGAGGGGAGATAAAGGGGTGCAAGCGGCCATCCTGGCCGAACCGCTTCAACAAAGCCTCACAATAGTCGATGGTCTCCATCACCGACTGAGGGGTCTGCTGGGGCAACCCTATCATGAAGAAGATATCCAGCCTTTGACAGCCAGCCTCCAGGGCACCTCGTATGGTCGCTTCCACCTCCTCGTTGGAGTAGCCTTTGCCGAAGGCTCTCCTCACCTTGGGATCGTGGGACTCAAGAGAGAACTCCAAACAGAGGCGAGGGAAAGAAGAGACCACCTCCTCCAAGAACTCCCGCGAGGCAGGGGCGAAGAGTTCTACGATCGCTTCCCCTTCTACGCCTCGAAGGGAGGATAACAATCTCTGGGCGTAATCGATACCCGCCTGGCGGAGATCTCCAAGCAGGAAGACCGGCCCTCGGCTAAAGCGTTTAATAACCTTAATATCCTGGGCCAACATCTCCGGCGTTCGATAGGC
>CAZERB010000147.1:0-3341 GCA_964514645.1 uncultured Anaerolineales bacterium | reverse complement strand
TGTGCTTGACATTTTTCCCAAATTGGAGTATACTAATTGTTTGTATGACTCATATTCTCGAGGAGAGATCGAGTCCTAATCTTGTTTTTATACGTTTTCATAAGCAATGATAGCCCGCTAGGGAGTAGACTCAGCGGGCCGCGATCCCCAGTCGCTGTCCTTCATTCTATCCTGACCCTGCATTGCGCTATGCAACCCTGGGTCAGTTATTATGGAACTCGGTTGCCTTCCTCCGAGATGGTCTGAGGTAACCGAGGTTTTTGTGGGGGGAGGTAGATTTGCAGATCCAAGATTTCCGCAAGTTACGGATTAGTCTAGCCTCGCCGGAACAGATCCACTCTTGGTCCTATGGTGAGGTCACCAAACCCGAGACCATCAACTACCGTCGACTGCGGCCGGAGAAGGATGGTCTTTTCTGCGAAGCGATATTTGGCCCTACCAAGGATTGGCAATGCTATTGTGGAAAGTATAAGAAAATCCGGTATCGGGGGATCATATGCGATAAATGCGGTGTGGAGGTAACTCGCCAGCGCGTAAGGCGCGAGCGGATGGGTCATATCGATCTGGCTTCCCCGGCAGCCCACATCTGGTATACCCAAAGAGTCCCCAGTTACATGGGGCTCCTCCTCGATATCTCGCGGCGCAATCTAGACCGTGTCCTCTACTTCGCCCAGTATGTCATCACCAAGGTAGATGAGGACGCCAGGGCCAAAGCGCTGAAAAATATAGACGAGAAGTTGAACAAGGAGATAGCGACCGTTGATGCCGGCTACAAAGAACGGACCGATGAGATAGAACTGCGATTAGCAGAAGAATTGGGCAAGATCGAGGAGAAAGAAAGAGCGATTAAAAGCCGATATGAGGAAGAACTGGCTACTGAGACCGATACCTTGGTGAGCGCAGCAGCCACTACTCAGAAGCGACTCAATGAGTCGTTGGGAAAGGTGGTCCGCAAAGAGATCATCTTCACTCCAACGAAGGAAACGATAGTCCCCAAGGGTGAAGAGGCAAATAGGGAGCATCTCAACATACTCAATCAATTGGTCCAAAGCAGGGTGGAAGAGACCGAAGCCCGTATCGAAGAGAAACTGGAAAGAGAGATGCTCCCCCTCCAAGGGGAGAAGGATCGTCTTCGCCAGGCAGCCGAGGGCGAGATTGAGGAACTACTCCGCCAAAAGGATGAGGAAATTGAGGCGATCAAGGCTGCGACCCAAACCGAACGAGATGAACTGCGCAGCCTTAAGGCGATGCAGTTCCTCAACGAGAGCCAATATAAGGAACTGGAGGACAAGTGGGGCCGTATCTTCAAGGCGGGCATGGGAGCCGAAGCCCTCTACGATATCTGTAAGAATATCGACCTGGACGCCTTGGCCAAGGAGTTACGCCAGGAGATCAGGACCACCAAATCTAAGCAAAAGCGCCGAAAATCTATCAAACGACTCCGGGTGGTGGAGGCCCTGAGGAAGTCGGCGAATCGTCCCGAATGGATGATCCTCACCGTCCTTCCGGTTATCCCTCCCGATCTAAGGCCTATGGTGCAACTTGACGGAGGGAGGTTCGCCACCAGCGACCTTAACGACCTCTATCGACGGGTCATCAACCGAAACAATCGCCTCAAGAAACTTTTGGAGTTGGCAGCCCCTGATGTCATCATTCGCAATGAGAAGCGGATGCTTCAGGAAGCGGTCGATTCCCTCATCGACAACAGCCGGCGAGGGAAAGCCGTTTCCTCTCGAGGGCGTAGGAAGTTGAAATCCCTCTCCGACATGTTGAAGGGCAAGCAAGGCCGCTTCCGTCGCAATCTTCTGGGCAAGCGTGTGGACTACTCCGGGCGATCGGTGATCGTGATCGGCCCCCATTTGAAACTCCACCAATGCGGGCTCCCCAAGGGTATGGCCCTAGAACTCTTCAAGCCTTTCGTCATGCGGAAACTAGTGGAATACAACTACGCTCATAATGTGAAGGGGGCAAAGCGGATAATCGAACAACAACGTCCAGAGGTGTGGGAAGTTCTAGAGGAGATCATAAAGGATCATCCCATCCTTCTGAACCGGGCTCCCACCCTTCACCGGCTAGGTATCCAAGCCTTTGAGGCGGTGTTGGTAGAGGGAAACGCCATCCAGATCCACCCCTTAGTCTGCGAAGCCTTCAACGCTGACTTCGACGGCGACCAGATGGCGGTCCACGTCCCTCTCTCCAAGGCGGCAAAGCGGGAAGCCAAGGAACTGATGCTCTCCAGCAAGAACCTCTTCTTGCCCGCCAACGGCCAACCCACCGTGGGGCCTACAAAGGACATGGTTTTGGGCTGCTACTACCTCACCCTAGAGGACGAAGGGTGTAAGAGCGAAGGGAAACTCTTCAGTGACATAGAGGAGGTGCTCTTGGCCTACGACCTGGGGCTAGTGGATCTACATGCCAAGATAAAGGTGCGAACAAAGACGACTGTGGGCAAGAGCAAGCGCGTTAAACTCCTGGAGACTACCGTGGGGCGGGTTATCTTCAACACCGCCCTGCCCGAAGAACTCCGTTTCAAAAACGAAGTGATGGATAAGCCAAAGTTGAAGGAGTTGGTGACCGAGTGTTATCGTCACTTGGGCTTAGAGGCAACGGTCAAGATGGTGGACGATATCAAGGATCTAGGGTTCCGGTACGCTACCCGCTCTGGACACACCATCGGCATCAGCGACATGACCATCCCCGAGGCCAAGCGGGAGATCTTGGAAAAGGTTACCGCGCAGGTAGATAAGATCCAGAGGCAATATCGTCGGGGTCTTATCACCGAAAACGAGCAATATGTGAAAACGGTAGAACTTTGGACCCAGGCTATGGATGAGGTTACGGAGGCGGTAGCCAAGGCCTTGGACCCGCTAGGCTCCATCAGGGTGATGGCCACTTCGGGAGCTACGAAGGGAGGGTTCCAGCCCATCCGGCAGTTGGCAGGGATGCGAGGGTTGATGGCTGACCCCTCAGGCCGTATCATCGCCCTTCCCATCCGCTCCAACTTCCGCGAAGGGCTTACCGCCCTGGAGTACTTCATCTCCACCCACGGGGCTCGAAAAGGGCTAGCCGACACCGCCCTTCGTACCGCCGACGCTGGCTATCTCACTCGACGCCTGGTGGATGTAGCCCAGGACTCCATCGTCAACGCCATGGATTGTGGCACCAAGATAGGGATCTGGGTGCGGGCCAGCGAGGAGGGGGAGATGGGGGCAAGCCTGGGTGAGCGGATCGCGGGGCGGCTCGCCGCCCGGAAGATCACCCACCCCAGGACGGGCAAAGTTCTAGTCCGCCAGGGAGAGATAATCGAAGAGGATCAGGCAAAGGCGATTGAAGAGGCCGGG
>CAZERB010000146.1:0-3342 GCA_964514645.1 uncultured Anaerolineales bacterium | reverse complement strand
ATAAACCGGTATACCCCTTTCCGGGTCAAAAACTGAGCATCTACCGCCAAGGCCCTTGACCGAACGACGGCCAATGAATACAATGACTCCTGCTCTAGTTGCTCAATCGATGAAAGCCACGCCTTTGGTTATTCTAGCCCAGGCGATAGCCCAAGCACAGAGTAACCGCAAAGCGCTGTGGCAATCCATTCGCGGAGGGAGGATATGAAAGTCGCTGAGAGGGTGAAGAGGCTACTTGGCGAAGGGGCGATAGAGGTGCTTGCCCGAGCGCTGGCGCTGGAGGCTGAAGGAGCGGATATCATCCACTTGGAGGTCGGAGAGCCGGACTTTAAGACCCCAGCCAACATCTTAGAGGCGGGCATCCGAGCGCTCGAGGCCGGTGATACCCGCTACGGCCCTGCCCCGGGGATCCCGGAACTCCGAGAGGCGATCGCTCAGGATCTCTCCGTCAGACTAGGTATAGAGGTGAAGCCAGAAGAGGTGGTGGTGACCCCCGGGGGTAAGGCCATCGCCTTCTTCGCCTTCCTGGCCCTTCTAGAACCTGGCGACGAAGTAATCTATACCAACCCCGGCTTCCCCGTATATGAGGCTATGACAGATTTTATAGGAGCAAAGGGGGTTCCTTTAAGGCTTCTGGAGGAGCGAGGGTTCCGTTTCGAAGTCGATGATTTCCTGTCAAAGGTCTCTCCTAAGACCAAATTGATCGTCATCAACTCGCCCCATAACCCTACCGGCAGTGTCCTGACGAAGAGCGATCTGGAAGTTGTGGCTGAGGTAGCCATAGAGAGGGGCCTATGGGTATTGTCCGACGAGGTGTATAACCGGATCATCTATGAGGGTGAATATCTGAGCATCGCCTCGCTGCCAGGGATGCAGAGACGAACCATCATCCTCGATAGTTTTTCGAAGAGTTATGCTATGACCGGCTGGCGTTTGGGGTTCGGAATAATGCCTCCGGAATTAGCCTCGCATATCACTCGGTTGGTGATTAACAGCAATTCCTGCATCCCTCCGTTCATTCAGCGTGCGGGGATAGAGGCGCTCAAGGGGCCCCAAGAGGCGGTGACCAGAATGGTAGCCTCCTTCCGAGAACGACGAGAGGTGATAGTCGAGAGGTTGAATTCCATAGAAGGGCTACGCACGGTCAAGCCGCAGGGTGCATTCTATGTCTTCCCCAATATCGAAGGGGTGGGGATGGGCTCTCGTGAATTCGCTGGCTATCTCCTAAAGGAAGCGGGGGTGGCGCTTCTACCGGGCACAGCCTTCGGCGACTACGGCGAGGGGTTTATAAGGATCTCCTATGCCAACTCCCTGGAGAATATCCGAAAAGCCCTGGATAGGATCGCCAAGGCGGTAGCCAGATTGTAGCCCCCATGGGCACAAGTAAAGAAAGGCTAAGGTCTGATCTGGCAAAGGAAAGGCGGGTTATGCCGCGGAGGAGGACGGAGAGCGAGTCATCATTCGGCGCTT
Source organism: uncultured Anaerolineales bacterium (assembly GCA_964514645.1). GTDB lineage: Bacteria > Chloroflexota > Anaerolineae > UBA7937 > UBA7937 > UBA7937. The sequence continues at coordinate 1,872 of CAZERB010000146.1, read as the reverse complement.
GAGCGAACGGGGTTATCTGCGGCACTACGATGGAGCCGGATCGTGCCCTTTGGCCTATTGCAGGCTTTCCCGTTCAGGCGGTAGAGATGACCGCCTCCGCCATAGCCAAGATGTTCTCGGGGGAGATGGCGTTGACGGTGATGGCTGGCCCCAGTTCCAGGGCCAGCGATTGGGTCAGGAAGCGGGTGGCGGATTTGGCCAGGCTGTAGACCGAATGGTTGCAGATGTCGGCCGAGCCGATGCCAGCCAAGAGTTCTGGTTTGGCGTACGGGCCTAGGCGAACAGCAGCGGCCACAGTCCCAAGGCAGCACCGATCAAGATAACAGCAATTCCTACCACAACAATGATGAGGCCAAAGATTATGACATCAGGTCTCAGTATAGCACGGAAGAAGCCACCAGGTACTGTGGCTTCTTCTGGCGTATGCTATGCGAATTGCCCCTTTTCCAGTTCCAAATTGCTCGAATAATATGGGCTCGGCTTCAACAGCGGCTCCTCTATCCTCCTCTTCTCATTAAACCGCCACCCCAGATCAGGAAAGTACCTCAAAGTAAGAGTCTGCTCGATCAAGGGTTCATGACAAGTGACTAAAGCCTCCAATGTGATCATTGCGGTCTGATTCGTCTCAAGGCAAGCATCCCACTTCCGATACAGCTCGTAGCCGTCATAGACAAAGACTAGACCTTTTTGGTCACCTCCCAATTCCGGGACCTCCGCCTCGCATTCCCAGCGCTTGCTTGGGTCTTCTATTGCTGGCAATGTGATAGTAACCTTTTGACGAAGGTCGTTAAGTACTTCCATAGACCAACCGTCTTGCCGAAATGGGATGTGAATTGCTGCGATTCTGTCCCTGGTATCCTTGTTCGTGATCTGAAGAGTTATGATGTATCGCTTGCGGTTCTCTTCGTCCTCGCCCTGGAAGTCAAAATGTCGCCTTATTTCGGGTCTTGTCCATTTCACAGCTCCACCTCCTTCTGGTTTGCCAAATCCTCGCCATCTATCATGGCCTCAGTATAGCACCGAAGGCTAGGGGAAAGCAACTGCCCCTTCCGGTGAGGATGGAAGGGGCTACAGGTCTTTTCAAGTGTCGTTCACCAGCAATCAGGCTTTCTAAATGTCCCATCCTCGTCTTGCAGGGTCGGGGGGAATTGACACGCTTTTAGTGTTCTGGGCCAAATACGTCGGTAGAATCTTGCCACTTCCAGGAGATCCCAACTGGCCTTTCTATCTGGACTGAGTACGCCTACCCGCAACCCGAGCTTCTTTTGGACGGTCTTGACAGGCTCCAAAAGGTCTGAATCACCGGAAACAATTATAGCAACTTCGTAGTCCCCTTGGAATCCGTCAGCGAGCAGAAACGTGGCGAGGTTGACATCGGAGCCTTTCTCTGAAGTTTGGATAACCCTGGCTGTTTGCGGCCCCCCTGGCAAAGGGGAAGCGAGTGGCATGGACTTGGGATGGGACAGAAAGTGCCCATAATGAACGGAGAGGTTAGGGATCGTTTCTAGAGCCCGGATGTACGTTGCTTGGCGCTGTGGCTTCTGTGGATCATTCTGTGTCGCCCGAACACGTGCGGTAAAGTATCTGATCCGCTGGATCTCATTCTTTGGGAACACCATGCGACACAGGGCCGACACATCAAGCCACTTGTATGGTGTGCCCCTAACACAACCGTAATAAAGATTGAATCCGTCAACATATATGCTGGTCTTCATCAGGGCCGCCAAAATAGCCAAGGCCGCCTGTGCGGCGGCCTCGCGCTCTAGGCCCTAAGGCCTAGAGGGAGTTACATTTATATTATACCACAGAACCATGTTAGCAGTATAGTACTTTAGTACTATTCTAATCTCTCGCCCTCAATCCCCCTTCCCA
>CAZERB010000145.1:0-3346 GCA_964514645.1 uncultured Anaerolineales bacterium | reverse complement strand
CGAGTGTAGTTTCGATCCCTCTTGAAGCGGCCAACGTTGATCACCATATCGAGTTCTACGTTGCCGGGCCCCTCCCCCCTCAGATCTCGGCTCGTCTTTACTATCTCCGCTGCCTGCCGCCTCTTACTCTGAATAGAAGATTTCCCCAGGGGGAAGTCGAGGACGTAGGACTCTTTGACGGGGCTACCTTTGAGTAACCCGGGCAATAGATCGACCTCCACTGGGTTGACGCAGATGGCGTAGCAACCGTAATCCAGGGCCCAGTTTACCATTTTCCTGACCTTCGGCTCCTGGGTGTCGGCGTTAAGATCGGTGACATCGATGAGAGAGGCTACCTTTTCTGAGGTAAGTCCTTCGATGATCTCCACCAGATCTTGGGGTGGAAACTCGACCAGGGGAACCCTCGATTCATCATCGAGCGTAAAGGGGAAAGCCTTCGCATCCATCTCCTCTCCTTTATCCAGAGACGAAGATATAGTGGGGTACGAGCCCCCATTCTTGAGGGGGCCAATAGGATAACCAGGCTTTGCCGAAGATATTCTTGCGGGGGAGCATCCCCCAGCTGCGGGAGTCGCTGGAGTTGTTCCGATTGTCTCCCAGGACGAAATACTCATCTTGCCCCACGACGGAAGGGCCCCACGAACCGTGCCGATTGCCCTGGGAGATGTATGGTTCCTCCAGACGCCGGCCATCGATATAGACGTACCCCTCCTTGATCTCTACCGTTTCGCCGGGCAGGCCGATGATCCGTTTTATGTACTCCTTCTCCGGGTTGGTAGGGGGGTGGAAGATGATGACATCCCCTCGCTCAGGCGGATGGAGGAGGTAAGCCAGTTTGTTGACCACCAGATATTGGCCATCGTGAAAATTGGATTCCATGCTGGTCTGGATGACGCGGAAGTTCCGAAAGCCCAGGCTGAGTAGCCCGTAGATGATGAGAGTGAGGACGATGGTCTCTATAATCTCGCGAAGAAAAGACTTTGCCTCATCCCAGCGGTCCCACTCTTTTTCTGGGAGTTCCTCGTTCAAGGTGGGTCTCCTTTTGGGGTGCGCTCGAAATTATATTACCATCTTCTCGACTAGGCAAGTCTATAGGCCTTGCAATTGCAGCGTGGTTTGTTATACTAGGTTGAGAAAGTGGTCGAGGATGCGGATACCCTCTTTTCTAGCGCGGAAATTCTACGTGAAAGGAAGCCTGAGAAACAACCCCTATGGTTTCCAATGGGAGATGAGGAACGTCTTTGCTCCGGGTACGCTTTGGGAGGTTGTCTCCCTGGAGATAGATGGGCGGGCATGCCCTTTAGAGCGAGTCATTCTCTATCCCCCGGGCGGGGTGGCTATTAGGGCTACAAAGGTGAACCGCCATTCTCCTTTGCGGTTCGACTTGGGAGCAAAGATCACGGTAGAGGTAGAGGGTAACCCCTTACCTATAGGCGCTCACGAGATCCTCCTCCGGCTGCGGATCAAAGAGATGGAGGAGATCGAATTCTCCCTAGAGGATAGTATATAGATGGGGTTAGAGGAACGAGTAGAAGCAGCGTGGCGAGTTCGTGAGGCCAACTTCGCGCCCAGAGTAGCCTTTGATTACCCCCTGAGCACGGCGGTCATCAGCCTCACCGGGCCTCATTGTGCCCTCAATTGTGCCCACTGTGGGGGGGAGTATCTGAAGCCGATGATGCCCATCTGGAGCGCTCAGGTTCAAGGGGCCACCAGTTGTCTCATCTCTGGGGGGTGCGACCTCGCGGGGAAGGTGCCGGTGACAAGAGGTCTGACGAAGATAAAAGCCTTGCGGAAGGGCCGAATGATGAATTGGCATGTGGGCCTCATCGGGCGAGAGGAGGCGGAGGCTATCGCTCCTTATGTAGATGTGATCTCCTTCGATTTCGTGGGGGATGACGAGACGATCCGGGAGGTGTATGGCCTGAAGCGGGGGGTGGAGGAGTACGTGAAGAGTTACAACCTCTTGCGGGGTTATTTCCCCCTGATCCCCCATATCGCAGTCGGTCTAAAGGGGGGAGAGATCGTGGGGGAGTACCGAGCGCTGGAGATCCTGGAAGGATTAGAGGTAGAGGGGCTCATTCTCATCGTCTTCACTCCTACCTTGGGCACCCGGTACGCCGACCGGGAGCCCCCGAAATTGAAAGGGGTCATCGATCTCATAGCCGAGGCGCGACTTGGTTTCCCCACCGTTCCCCTTTACCTGGGTTGCATGCGCCCTCGGGGAGAATACCGCCATCTGTTGGACCCTTGGGCGCTGCGGGCTGGGGTGAACGGCATCGTGAGCCCCGCTTCTGAGGCCGTGGTTTTGGCGGAAGAACTGGGGTTGGAAATCGTGCGGCGCGAGGAGTGCTGCGCCGTGGGGTGGGTAAGAGAGGAGAGGCATGGCTGACTATGATCTAGTGGTTATCGGTGGAGGCCCTGGGGGGTATGTAGCCGCCTTGCGAGGAGCCCAACTAGGGGCTCGTGTGGCCCTGGTGGAGGAAAAGCGGGTAGGGGGCGTCTGCCTCAACGAAGGTTGCATCCCCACCAAGACCCTGGCCCGGAGCGTGGAGTTGCTCTTGGATATAGAGAGGGCCCAGGAGTTCGGCATCTTGGTTTCGGAGCCAGCCCTTGACTTCGCCAAGATGATGGCTCGCAAGGAGATGGTAGTAGAAAAACTCGTCTCTGGAGTGGAGGCCTTGCTTCAGGCTCGTAAAGTTGAACTTTTCAAGGGAAAGGGTCGATTGCTGGCCCCGAATAAGGTTGCCGTCGATGGCCGGGAACTATCTACCAGAGGCATCATCATCGCCACCGGGGCGGAGCCGGGGAAGCCCCCGGTGGCGGGCTTAGATCTGGAGGGGGTCCTCACCTCAACCGAGATCTTGGAGTTGGAGGAGGCCCCATCTCGTCTGGTGATCGTGGGGGGCGGGGTGATCGGCATGGAGTTCGCCACTATCTTTAATGCCTTAGGGACCAAGGTGACGGTCATCGAGATGCTGCCTTCCCTCCTTCCCCCCGTGGATGAGGAGTTATCTCGCCGCTATCTTAACCTGGTGCGCCGAGAAGGGGTGGAGGTGCACCTCAACTCGCCACTCAGAGGGGTGCAAAAGAGAGGGCCCAGTCTAGTAGTGGAGTACGGGGCGGATGATAGAGTGGAGTTGGTGGAGGCCGACTACGTTCTCATAGCCACCGGACGGTTGCCCTACACCGAGGGGCTAGGGCTCTCTGAGTTGGGCGTCAAGACCCAGGGGCGGGCGATTGTAGTGGACGACTACCTCCAGACCACTCTACCTGGGGTATATGCGGTGGGCGACGTTACCGGAGGCTGGATGCTGGCCCATGTAGCCTTTCGCCAGGGGGAGATCGC
>CAZERB010000144.1:0-3352 GCA_964514645.1 uncultured Anaerolineales bacterium | reverse complement strand
CCCAGGAGGAGAAGGGTGGCCTCCACCCGAGAGAGGGGAAGGCGAGCCTCCGTGATTTCCTGTACTAGGAGCGTGGTGGTCGAGCCAACCTCCCCACCACGGTAGGTCATCCCTTTTTCTAGTTCCCGGCCCAGGGGGTGGTGGTCGATGATAGTGATCTGGGCGTTGGGGCGTAGACCTCTTAAGGGGGGCACCCCTTGGGCATCGACCAGTATCACTTTATCGATTCGCTGTCTTCGAAAATCCTCGGGGCGGACGAAAGGGAGTTCCTCCCCATAGAGGGTGAGGAAGTCCCTCAGGTTCCGGTTCAAACGGCGAGGGAGAAGCGGCACGGCCCGAGGGTAGAGTTTGGAGGCCCCCAACATGGAAGCCAAGGCGTCGAAATCGGCATTCTCGTGGGTAGCGATCACTTCCATAGCGACTACGTCTCTGCCTTGGTCAATTTGCGCCATGTTTTGCCATCAATCAGCTCCAGAGGTTTGTCTTTGGCGAATGTTATGGCGCTCGCTGTAAATCTCGACGCTGCAATTAGTATGCCTTTATTTGCTCTCTCTGCGGTGACTACTCCGTAAAGATCCCTCACCACTGGCTCACCCACAGGCTTAGACCAATTCTTACACTGAATAACGTACTTACCCTGGAAGAGAGGTTCGCTGCTATGTGCTATGATGTCAATACCTCCATCAGCAGTCTTCTCTGTCCGCTCTGCTTCGAAGCCCATAGTTTGAAGATACGTTAATACTTCCTGCTCGAAAGAAGTGCCTTTGCCGGTGGATTCTTCAGGGGCTGCTTCATACATATCAGGCCTTAGGATTCCTAGTCCTTTAAGAGCAACCTCCTTAGTTATTGGGCCCTCGCCATATACCTGCGCATAGTCCCGTATGCGTTTTATCAAGCGCTTAGCCATAACCGGATCACCTTCTGCTCGTAGGGCTATCTCTTTAGCAGCACCTTGATCAATATCAATATCTAGTAATTGAGCAAATTTGACAACAAGGCTTTCCACATCCTGTTCCCTATAAGGTTCCAGGCGGTAGGTTGCACTAAAACGACGCTTTAGCGGTTGCTTGACGTTGCTCAACTCGGTAGTGGCACCTATCACGGTGAAAGGCTTCAGTCGAAGGCGAAGGGTGTGGGCTTTCAATCCTTTCCCCATGACCAGATCCAGGTGGCGTTTCTCCATAGCCGTACAAAGTATCTCCTGCACCGGGCGAGGGAGCCGATGTACTTCATCGATGAAAAGGATGTCTCGTTCGCCCAATCGGCTCGCTATGGCGCTGAAGTCGCGGACCCGGTCCACTGCCAGCCCGGAGGTGACGGTGATATTTACCTCCATCTCATTGGCTATAATGTTAGCCAGAGTCTCCTTCCCCCAACCTGGGGGTCCTACAAGTAGAATGTGATCGAGGGCTTCCCCCCGTGCTTTTGTGGCAGCGATGGATATAGCGAGGCGTTCTTTAATGTTGTCCTGACCGATGAAATCTGAGAGCCGCATCGGTCTCGGCTGAATATCCGCGGCCTCAATTTCCAGCGTTTCTTCCGCAACTTCTGCTCGGGGTTTCTCTGGTTGAAGACTTACTTCCCCGAGGTCAGACCGTTTTCTTTTGAATAGGGCGCGAAAGAACCTCATTTCGCTGTTCCTTAATTGCTGGATAGGCCAGGTTGTCACATTAAAGAAGTTATGAAGCAGCAGCCAAGACCATAGGCTGGATAAGTTCTAATTTATTCTATCACAAAGCGGCTCTAGGAGCAATGTATAGACAAACAAATGATGCGAGAGATACCTGTGGAGGACAATGTATACCCGATGAAGGGGATAGGCTAGAAGAGAGATACGATCTCCTGGGGGGTGATCACCTCGCCATCCGTCCTGGAGTAGAGTTCTGCCTGGGGGAAGAGCCGCTGCACCTCGCGCACTATCTGGCCCAGGTTCATCTCCGGGACTATTATCCTTTTGGCTTTGTGTCCTACTCTCGAGAGTTCTTCCCGGGGGAAGGGCCAGATGGTCTTGAGGCGAAGCAGCCCTGCTCTTATCCCCTTTTCCCTTGCTGCTTCGACGGCTGCCAGGGCGCTGCGAGCGGTGAAGCCGTAGGCGACGAGCAAGAGGTCGAGGGCCTCATCCTGACAATGGTATTCTACCACCTCGATGATCTCATCTGGGTGGTCGGTGATCTTCCTAGCCAGGTGTTCTACAAGTTCCCTTTGCGCCTCTGGGCTCACGGTGCGGCGGAAGCCCCACTGGTCGTGAGTGGAGCCGGTGACGAGCAACTTCTCTCCCTCTCCGAAGGCGGGCATAGGGGGCACATCTTCTCCTACGAAGGGGGCCACCCCTCTCTTTTTCTTCCGCTCATAGAGCCGTACCTCTTTTTCTATCTCGACCCCCTCTCGGAGGTGGCCCACGGCCTCATCGGCCAAAATGAGGACCGGGACCCGAAACCGCTCCGCCAGGTTGAAAGCCCGGATGGTTTCCGTGTACATCTCAGCGACTGACCAGGGGGAGAGGGCGATGATCTCGTAGTCGCCATGGGCTCCCCAGCGGGCTTGCATCATATCCCCTTGGGCCGGCCGCGTGGCCTGGCCGGTGGAGGGGCCAGCCCGCTGAACATCTACGATGACCAGTGGTGTCTCGGTGATGATGGCGTAGCCGATATTCTCCAACATGAGGCTGAGGCCAGGCCCTGAGGTGGCGGTCATCGCCTTGGCACTGGCCCAGGAAGCACCGATACAGGCGGCGATGGAAGCAATTTCGTCCTCCATCTGGATGAAGACTCGATTTATCTCGCTGAAGCGGTGGGCTATCCGTTCCATTATCTCACTAGAGGGGGTGATGGGATAACCGGCGTAGAAGTTGCAGCCCGCGGCTATGGCCCCCTCGGCGCAAGCCTCGTCTCCCAGCCAGAAGTAACGCTCTGGCTTAAGCGGGTTAGGAATGGTCTTCCAGCCTCCCATAGTGGTGAATTATACCAGCCTCATGAGGCGGCGACAACTTGTGCTATAATCCTCCTTGTGAGCATAAGGGTTTTTGGATTCCCCTGGCGAGCGGTTCTCTTGGCGGTCTTTGTCGCTTTCGTGGTGGCCGCCCTCCAGGGCCCCCTTCAACTCGCCTGGCTCCTCCATCAAGGGGCTTACTTTGAGGCCCACAAAGAATACACCAAAGCCATAGCCACCTATGAGCAGGCTTTGGAGGTTCGTCCCCAAATCACCTCCCATCTTCGCATAGGAGAGATCTACCTGGCCCAGGGGAGGTACGAGTTGGCCGAGGAGGAGTTCCAAGAGGCTTATCTGCTTGATCCGAAGGAGGAGGAAGCGCTTTTGGGGTTGGGCTCTGTCGCTGCGGCAACGGGCGATGAGG
>CAZERB010000143.1:0-3382 GCA_964514645.1 uncultured Anaerolineales bacterium | reverse complement strand
TGGACACTATCCCAGTGGACGCTATCCCAATGGACACTATCCCAGTGGACGCTATCCCAAATGGGAGGCTCAGGCCCGGTCCAGAGAAGCTGGCTGACCTCCTGCCCAGTATTAGCCGTCTCTGTGCTCCCGCTGTTTACCGCGTTGCGGACGTTGAGATAGCCTGCCCCAGGGAAAGGCTCAGCAGTATGCATGAGCCGCCACTTCACCTGGTCTGGGTTCAGATCTGGCTGGGCCTGGAGGAGAAGGGCCACGGCCCCAGAGGTGACCGCTGAGGCCATGGAGGTGCCAGACATCCGGAAGTAGACCAGATCGACCTTATGATCTGGGTGCTCTCGGACCAAGGTGGCACCCGGCCCCGGCGATATACTCACAATGTTCCGCCCTGGAGCCACGAGATCCGGCTTAAGGACACCATCCTCGGTGGTGCCAAAGGCGGAGAAATTAGCCAAGAGGTCATCGCCTACATCCGGAGTTCCCTGGTCATCGGTGGCCCCAACGGTGATGACAAAGGGGTCGTTGGCCGGGGGATAAAGGATGCCGTTATGGTCTACGGCATTATTCCCGGCAGATACCACCACCACGATCTTATTGAACCACAAGATCTCCACCGCGGCATCGAGGGGGCTAGTATGGTATGACTGGGGCACGCTGGAGTTGAGAGAGATATTGACCACACGAATGTTATACTCATCCTCGTGCTCGTAAACCCATTGCAGTCCCGCCACTACATCGGACTCATACCCCATGCCCTGGGCGTCACTCACCTTGACACTAACCAAGTTGACCCTGGGGGCCACGCCGATATATTTGCCCCAGGATAGAAGCCCATTGCCCCCGATGATGCCCGCGATATGGGTGCCATGTCCGTAGTCGTCGACGGGGAAACCACGCCCCCTCGCCCGGTTGAAAACCACGCTCTTCAGCAGTCGGGATTGTCTAGAAGGGAAGCCATCGCCCAGGTCGGATATCTTGGCCGAGTTTGGACTCCAGAGGACACCGCTATCCACCACGGCCACCGTCACCTCTTGGCCCTGGAGTCGCGCTGGGGAGTTCCAAAGGTCGGGCGCACCGATGGCGTAGACATAGGCGTTGGCCAAGTTGGAGAGATCGATGGTCCCATCGGAGCGCCAGGGGAATCGCCTATTCTTTATCCTTTGGAGATACTTCTTTAGCCAAGCCCTGTCCGCCCCCTGGTCGCCGCTCGCCTCTTTTATGACCGCGTCTAAACCGGGAAGTTGAGAGAGGAATTCAGAATAAACCTCTTTCTCAGAAGGCTCAGCGACCCCGTCAGTGGTGTTGAAAGTGATCTGGTAGCCTACGGCGTCATAATATAAAGCCGCTCCATCATCTTTGCCTTGCCGTCTATGTTCGATCTGTAACTCCAGCCCTCTATTGAAATCCTCCCAGGACCACGCCCTAGTGGCCGTAAGGTCCAGGTAGAGGTAGCCCGCCTTCTCTTTCCCTACATAGTTGTTGAGTGTGTCGGCCGATAACGAGACTGGCGGCGAGGGGGTGCCGTCCAAATGGCTTCTCACCGATACGAAATCATCCCCCAAGGGGGCCGAAAGGTAGAGGTAGAAGACGGCCTCCACCTTCTCGATCTTCCCGTAGAGCTCTAAGGTAGTAAAGCCGCCGAAGGCCCCTTGATTCTTCCCCCTCTTCCATCCTCCGTAGCCATAGCTCCCGTTGGGGCCGGTGTAAGAATCGTAGATATAGGCCGCATCTTTGATGAGGGTGGCCAGGGAGGTGCCTTGGGCTGTCGCCCAGGTGATATAAGTGGCGGGGTCGCCCTGTCTGATCACCGGCGCATCGAAGGAGACCCAACGCACCCCCGGATCTCTGGCTAACCTCTCCACCTCGCCGGCCGGAAGTTCCGCCGCAAAGGCGTTGATGATCCGAAGATCCTTGGTGACCTCTCCTCCAAGCAGGCGCACCAGTTCTTCTGTAGAGTGGCCGTTTCCTGCCTTCTGGACGATGACCCCCACAATCATCTCCGGCTGGGAAGCCGCCATCTGGCGCAGGATAGGCTGAATATTGCCTCCCTCCGCTTGAGGTAAGGGAGGCAAAAGCGCAGTAGTAGAGATCAGACATAGAACAAGAAAGATAATAAAGAGACGCCTATCCACCTTTGGAACTATGGTTGCCACCATCTTCACCCTCCTTCTATTCACCCCGGCTCTCAGGCCTCATTTTGGTACAATAAAATGGGCCGCCGAAAAAGAGTTCTCTTCGGCAGCCCGGCTATCCAACCCAGATAAGGACCCGTAGCTTTGCGCCCCTGCCTTTCGACAGGTTTGCCCTTTCGGAGTTCCCCCTCATCCTGCGACGAGGAGTGCCATATTCTTTGGTACTATTGTACCAGAGTCCTGGGCCTAAAGAGTTAAGGCTTGGTTAAGGTTTTATCCAACTCCTCCCGATCATACCGCCGTCGCTCGAACACATACCCAAAGCCACGCACACTGCGAATAAAACGGGGATGGTGTATCCGCATCTCTGACATTCGCTCTTTGGGGTTATGTGGCCTGCTCCCCTCACGCTAACCGCCCAGGATGCCGGGGCTGAGGGTAGAAGAAGCCCCATCGCTCGGCGACGATTGCCATCTCCTCTTTGCTCAGAGCTTCCTCCCCAAAGAGATCTAGTTTGTCCTTGATGCTCTGCAATCTGGCGCGAAACTGGCGATCCGCTTCGGCTTCCGCCATCTGGGTGGCCCTGATCTTCTCACACTCTCTCTTGTGCTTCGGCTTCAACAGTTTCTCGACTCCACCGAAGGCTTTGCTCATCTCCTCCTCCTTTCCCTACAAAACAAAAAAGGCCGCCACCCCTTGCGGGACAGCAGCCCACGTGATAAGATAACCTCAGCCCTCTGAGCGGGCGTGCTCCGCCGGGGGGTTAGGGCTCTTAGGGTGGTGTCAGCACTCTAGGAGCCCGCCGCCTTTGTGGTAGCAGTTGTTCTTGTTTGTCCTCCTTCCCAACAAGCGAGGTCTCCTGCCGCCTCGCCGGGGAGATTCTCGGGCCAGCGACAAGGGACCTCGCGACTAAACCCGTCTCTTCCTCCCCGGCGAACTTGGCCCCTTGACATGATTCTTCGTTCTCTTATAATGAAGGTGGCGGTGGCCGCTCTCATGCCGCACTCCAAGCGCTAGAGATGCTTCGTCGCCGCCAAGGGCTGGGCGGCTTCCCAACCCTACTTCTATTATCCAACAAAAAACCCCTCCAATCAAACCTGATTAGGAGGGGTTATTGTCGCTAAGGAGTTAACTCCTGACACCACTTTGAAAGGGGCCGCGACTTGCGACCCCTTCTATGTTTCTCTCTTATTGCACTATCTCGTAACTCATCTGCACCTGGATCGTTATCTCCAGTTGCCCAGCGGAGATAG
>CAZERB010000142.1:0-3388 GCA_964514645.1 uncultured Anaerolineales bacterium | reverse complement strand
CCTCTTCTAAGAGCACCCGGGCGATGCCACTCATCCCTATGCCCCCGATGCCTACCAAATGAACGTGATGGACACCTTCTAAGCCTTTAGCAGCCTGCTTTCCATAACTACTACTCTCTTCTCCGTCCATATCCCCTCTACCTGAAGACTCGAACCAATATCAGGAAGGCGACGAAGAGAAGGAGATAAGGCTCTAAGATCGGTACGGGCAGGAAAGGCAGGAGAGCCTTCGCTAGGTTAGTGAGGGGCGGCGAAAAGAGCCCCAGAAACTTTATTGGGTAATCGAAACGGTCTAGATAGTACCAGATAGTGCCAGAGATCAGATAGCCGTTGACCGCCCCGTTGATAGCGTTCATCGCTACCCCCAGAGGGCCGAGAGGGGCGTCTCCTCGGAAGGCTAGGGTCTCTCCATGGTAGGAGAGGAAGACCATAGCGATGAAGAGGCCCAGATAGAAGGCTGCTTGAATCAGGTTGGAGAAGGACCCGGCTAGAAAGGAGCCGCCCAGGAGACCCCCCAATTGTGTGTCGAGGCCCAAGAGTGTCTTCTCTCCCCATTCGGTGAGGACCAAGATGGCTAACAAGATACTTGTGGTGGCCCCCAACTCTTTGGGGTACCCTCGAACTATGCCTATGAAGGCGAAGACGATTATCAGGGCGAACCAAAGTAGTTCCAACGCTCCCATAGACTTTTCACTCCCTGGGGAAGAGATCCCCTAGGTCCGGCCGGTGCGGATGGATAGCGCGCACGGCTAAGATGATGAGTATGAATACCCCTCCGATTATGATGGGATGGAGGTCGAACTTCCCTGGAGCGATAGCCTCGGGCTTCATCGCTTCCACCGCTTTTTCGCCTACGGTGATAGGTGTGAGGAGGGAAGGGAGCAAAGCACCGGGCAGGAGTGCTAGAGCGATGAGGAATCCGTTGGCCACCCCCCACAGGGTACCGATGAGGGCTCCCTTTATGCTCTCCGGACGGGAGCCAAGCCTCCAAAGGAGAAAGTAGGTGAGGAGGATGATGACCAGGAGGAGGAAGGTGGGAAGGAAAGAGCCTCCCTTCGTCTCGGCTAAGATGATCGAGCCACCTGTCATCTTCTCCAATTTGCTCTCTACCTCGGCCGCCAAAGGGGAACCTCCAGGACCGAGGGCTAGCCAGCCGCCGGCGATGACTGCGGTGAGGAGGAGTTGGCTTCTCACCCCTCGTCTGAAGCCTACCAGGGCGGCGAGAACCAAGATTGTGGCTAAAGGCAGGTAGTTAGCCATAGATCAACGCCCTCAGTTCGTTCACCATCTTTTGCGCAGCCTCGGGCTGGGCCATAGCGCGGGCCGCGCGAGCCATCTGAGCCAATACCTCCTCATCGGCGAAGAGTCTTTCCACGACCGGTAGGAGGGAAGCCTCTAAGTCGGCATCCTCGATCTTTATCGCCGTGCCCCTTTCCACCATGTAGTTGGCGTTTCTCTCCTGATGTCCAGCGGCGTAGGGGTAGGGCACTAAGATGGTGGGCAGCCCAGCAGCGGGGAACTCGCCCAGGGTAGAGGCACCTGCCCGGGAGAGCGCTAGATCGGCGGCTGCCAGTGCCCAGGCCATCTCCTCGTGAAGATAGGGATAGACTCGGTACCGCTCTTGCAACTCGTTGGGGAGCCGCTCCCTTTCCTCCTTGAGCCATCCCTCATCTTCGTAGCCACTGATGTGGATCACTCGGCAGATTTCGAGCAGTTCCGGGAGTATTTGGCTCACGGCGAGGTTGATCTTATGGGCTCCTAGGCTTCCTCCCAGGACGAGGAGCAGCCTCTCCTCCAGGCCGATCCCTAACTCTTCTCTAGCCGTGGCCTTATCTAGGGTCGCTATCTCTTGGCGTACCGGGTAGCCTGTAACCACCCTTTTCTGGGGGGCGAAATAGCCCTCTGATTCAGAGAAGGAGAGGGCAACCCGAGTGGCAATGGGGGCCAGGGCTCGGACAGCCAGTCCGGGCACGATATCTGGCAGATAAAGGAGGCTGGGCACGCCCCGCAACCAGCCAGCAACAACCGTTGGGAAGCAGACGTACCCCCCCGTGGCGAAGATCGCCTGGGGCCTAAACTCATCCACTATTCTCCTCGCTTGGGTTATGCCTAGAACTACTCTCCCAAGTTGTCCTGGCACCCGCCAGGGGGGAGAGCCCAAGAGACTGGCGGTAGTGATCCCCTGGAAGGGGAACCCTTCCCGCGGGACCAGTTGGGCTTCTACACCTGAAGCGTCGCCCACAAATAAGAGAGATGACACTTCTTGACTCCTGAGTTCCCTAGCCACGACCAGGGCGGGATAGATGTGGCCGCCGGTGCCGCCACCCGAAATCAAAAGTCGCACTCTCCTCTCCCTCTCCTCCCTGGGAGATGTTGAGGAGTATCCCCACTCCAACCAGGGAGATGACCAAGGATGAACCTCCGAAACTGATGAAGGGCAGGGGGAGGCCGGTGAAAGGTAGAGTAGCCGTCACTACGGCGATATTGACCAGGGCCTGGATGGTCAGCCAACAGGTTATGCCTGAGGCTAGAAGCATCCCATAGATGTCTGGTGCCTTGAAAGCGATCCTCAAGGCCCGATAGACTAAGATGGCAAAGAGCGCCATCACCACCAGACAGCCGAAGAGCCCCAGTTCCTCCCCTAGGATGGCGAAGATGGTATCGGTATGGGAGGCGGGGAGGAAGCCCAGTTTCTGCCTACTGGCTCCTAGCCCCACGCCGGTTATCCCCCCTGAGCCCAAGGCGATGAGGGTCTGAGAGACGTGGTAATTGGCCAGACTGAAAGGGTCGTTTAGAGGATCTGCCAGGTAGGTGGAAATCCTACTGGCGGCGTAAGAGGTGTGGCTAATCAAGAGATAGAGGGTAGCGCCTCCTACGAGAAAGCCGATCCCCAATTGTAGGAGATCTGCGCCGGCGATGAAGAACATAGCCACTGTGGTGCCCACGATGAGAATGGCGGTGCCGAAATCGGGCTCTAAGATGACTAATCCGGTGACTAGGCCGATGAGGACAGCGAAGGGGACCAGCCCATAAGAGACTTGCTGGATCTTCTCCCCCTTGGAGGAGAGCCAATGGGCGATGTAGAGAACCATAGCCAGCTTGGTGAATTCGCTGGGTTGTAGCGAGTGACTCAGAAGCCATCGCCGGGAGCCGTGCACCTCTTCTCCAATTAAGAGAACGAGGGTTAAGAGAAATAGGGTCAGAGCTAGGGCTGGCACCGATAGATACCGCCAGCGATGGTAATCGATGCGGGTGACGATGAGCATAGCCAAAACCCCCAGGCCTGCCCAGGTGGCTTGGCGAACCAAAAAATAGGTGGGGTTATCGTATAGTTCATACGCCAGAGCGAAGGTAGAACTGTAGACCATCATCAGGCCTATGAGAAGGA
>CAZERB010000141.1:2291-3391 GCA_964514645.1 uncultured Anaerolineales bacterium | reverse complement strand
CGGGATCCCTGTCCCTTGGGATCCCTCTGGGATGGGACGGGATCCTGTAAGGAAAAAACGGCCTCTTCTGGCAGGCTCCCAGTCATAGCCAAGGCTATCTGCCAGAGGAGGAGATCGGGCCGAGAGTCGGCCACTTCCCCGACGAGAAAGACCATATATTTAGAGCCAAGATGGGTGGGCAGTTGATGAAGAAGGGAGCTCTTCCCAATGCGATGGGGGCCTTGCACTACCAGTAGTCGTTGCCCCTTATCGAGGCTCTTCTTTATCCAGGCCAAAAGATCAAGCCGTCCATAAAAAGGGGAAGGTTCAACGACAGGTTTATCTATCACATACGGGTTGGCGAAAGGCACTCCTTTGCTCAAGCCGCCTTACCCCCTTAGATAGAGGATACGCTCGCAGTTGGCACAGTGGACTAACTCCTCACCGCGAAGCACCTTGGTCACTTTGCTTGTAGAGACCGCCACTCCACACCCTTGACATACGCCGTTTTGGACTAAGGTTACCCCTTGCCTCCCCTTCCGACGGCGGAGATCCTCATAGGTGGCCAGATCCTCGGAGGCGATGGCCGCCTGGAGGCTCTCTCGCCTCTCCCTCAGAAGAGAGAGCCGGGAAGATAACGTGGTCTGCTTCTCTTTCAACTCCGCCTGTTCCTCTCTCCACCTTATCTCCAGCCTTTCCAACCCCTTTCTCTCCCTCTCCAAACGTTCGTTCGCCGCCTCCAGTTGGCTCATGACTTCCAAAGTCTCGTCCTCGACTTCCACCTGTCGCCGTTTCAAGAGTTGCACCTCTTGCTCCAAGCCGCTCAGTTCCTTCGGACTCTTCACCTTACCACTGTAGAGGCTCTTCTCAGAGGTTTTGCTTTTCTCTATCACCTCCTCCAAATCCAGTTCCAACTTCCGAAGCCGCCTCCGCAATTCCGCTTGCCATTCCGAGGCCTGAGCCAGGCTCTCCCGCGCCGACCGGAGTTCATCGCTCTCTCCCAGACCGCTCTCTACCAGACGAAGGCTTCGTTCCGCTTCATCGATCTCCAGATCGATCACCTGCAAATCGTAGAGCCCCCGAACCCTTATACCCATCTTCTAGCCCTTCCAGAATCCCGT
>CAZERB010000141.1:0-2191 GCA_964514645.1 uncultured Anaerolineales bacterium | reverse complement strand
TGGGAAAGCTCTCTCTTCTATACCACACTCTACCTCGCGCGAAGAGTCGGACCAAAAGCAGTCCGGCAAGGAAGCCTCCCAGATGGGCGAACCAGGCTACGCCGCCTACCCCAGCCATGCCTAAAGAGGCAAGGCCGCTAAAGAGTTGGACGACTATCCAGAGGCCGAGAACAAGAATCGCCGGCACCCTCACCAGACGCACAAAATAACCCAAAGTCACCAGGCTGACTACTCTGGCCCGGGGGAAGAGGATAAGATAGGCCCCCAAGACACCGGCGATAGCACCACTGGCCCCTATATTGGGCACCCGAGAGTTAATGCTCACCGCGATCTGAGCAGCGCTGGCTCCCAGGCCACAAAGGAGGTAGAAGAGAGCGAAGCGGAGATGACCCATGGCGTCCTCGACGTTGTTGCCGAAGATCCAAAGGTAGAGCATATTGCCGATGATATGAAGCCATCCACCGTGCACGAAGAGGGAGGTGAAAAGGGTCAAAGAGACCCCCAGACCGAGGTTATGAGTCACATCGTAGGGGATAATGGCTGCCGCTTGCATGAAAGCCTCTAAGGCTTGGGGGGAGGGAAGGATGAGTTCGTAGACGAAAACTACCACGTTAGCGGCGATGATAAGGACGGTAACCAGGGGAAAGATCCGAGTAGGGTTCTCATCATATAAGGGTATCATCTCATGAACCATTCTACTACAAGAAAGCGTTAGATACAAGGCGAGGCCTTGATTTAGGAGAAAATAGGCGGTAAAATGGCTCTCGTATGGAAGGCTCACTCAAGACCGCGGTAGTGGTGCCCACTTACAATGAGAGCGATAATATCGGGATACTCGCCCAGGAGATCCTCTCCCTACCCGTCCAGTTAGTGATCGTGGATGACAACTCCCCCGATGGTACGGGAGAGATAGCCGACGAGTGGGCAAGGAAAGACTCCCGGGTTTTTGTCCTGCACCGCCCGCGCAAAATGGGGCTGGGAACGGCCTACATCGTCGGTTTCAAGTATGCGCTCTCTATCGGAGTCGACCGCGTGATCACTATGGACGCCGATTTCTCCCATCACCCCAAATATATCCCCGCGCTCTTGACCCGGTCTCAAACCGCGGATTTGGTCATTGGTTCACGATACGTTGACGGAGGGGGCACCCTCAACTGTACCCTGGCCCGAAGGTTACTTAGCCAGTCAGCCAACATCTTTGCCCGCCTAGCGCTAGGTTTGAGGGCTCACGACTGCACTGCCGGCTTTCGCTGTTACCGCCGAGAGGTGCTGGAATCGATAGACCTGGATACCATCTTCTCCGATGGCTACTCCTTTCTTATAGAGGTGCTCTACCGATCTCAGGAGATAGGGCACGAGATCGAAGAGGTGCCCATCGTCTTCGAGGATAGGCGGCGTGGGGCCTCGAAGATCTCTCGGAGTGAGATCCTCAAGGCTCTATATACCGTCATCCGCTTGAGTCTAACCTCTAAGTAGGAGGAGGGTTGGAGAGCATACCTTGTAACCTGTGCGGCGCCACCGATACGGAGGTCCTACACCCAGCCACCATCTCCGAGGAATCCCCCCCTCCTCAGGAGTGGTTCCAGTGCACCAGTTCCGCCTATGGCAAGCACCCCCCTATCGTCAAGTGTCGCCGATGTGGCTTGGTCTACACCAACCCCCGATTAGAAGAGAAGGAGATCCTTCACGAATACGAATGCGCGATAGATATAACCTACCTCCAGGAGCGGGAAGGGAGGATACTCACTTTCCGGTGGAACCTAGAGCCTCTCCTCAGGCTAATGCCCCCCCGTGAAAGGCCGCGCCTTCTGGATATCGGATGTCACATCGGCGTCTTCTTAGAGATCGCCCGGGAGCAAGGCTGGGAGGCTTGGGGGCTCGAGCCTTCCGCCTGGGCGGCTGAGCAGGCTCGAGCCCGAGCGCTACGGGTAACCACAGGTACGCTGAGGGAAGCCCGATTTCCTGACCAGTTCTTTGACGTAGTAACCATGTGGGATGTGATAGAGCATCTCACCGACCCTTTATCTTCGCTACAGGAGGCTTATCGGGTCCTCGCTCCAGGAGGGATCATCTGCATCCACACTATCAACATCGAGAGTCCCTTTGCCCGGCTTATGGGCCACCGTTGGCCTTGGCTGATGGAGATGCATCTCTACTATTTCTCCCCCCAGACCCTAACCCAGATGTTAGA
>CAZERB010000140.1:0-3397 GCA_964514645.1 uncultured Anaerolineales bacterium | reverse complement strand
CTAATACATCTCTAAAGAATTGCCAACGTCGTTTGGGTATGAGTGCGGCTTTTGCCTCTTGCTTCCACGGGTGATACACTTTTGACCGAGGGGCGTCAGATATAAGTACGCAGCCCTGGAAAATACGATAGCCTTGTAACTAAGAGGGGGTGAGTAGTTGCAAACACTCAGCCTGCAACGAGGAGTGATATATGGCCCCCTCGATTCACGAAGGTTAGGCCGTTCATTAGGTATCAATCTCTTACCCACTGGTTATAAATTGTGTGCCTTCGACTGTATCTACTGCCAGTATGGGCGCACCAAGGCATTAACGGCGGAGGCGGAAGAGGAGCCTTTCCCCACCGTTGAGTTGGTGTTGCGTAAGGTGAGGGAGGCTTTACGCCAAGTGCCAAACTTGAACTACGTGACCTTTTCCGGAAACGAGGAGCCCACCCTCCACCCCCATTTCGGTGAGGTTGTGAAGGGTGTGATTCATCTGTGGGACAAGATTCGACTGGAGGTGAAGACCGCTATCCTCTCCAACACGGCTTTGGTGGGGAAAGAGGGGGTCCGTGAAGCCTTGGCCAAATTGGATCTGCGCATTGTGAAGTTGGACGCCGGCGACCCTCTCACCTGGCGAGCTATCAACCGCCCCGCTCCCTCTCTCGACTTCGAAAGGGTGGTGGCCGGCTTAAAGGAATTGAAGAGGGTCACTATCCAGAGCCTCATCCTCGATGGGCCCGTCCAAAACGTGCGGGGCAAGCCCTTCGACCGCTGGGTGGAAACGCTGGCCTGGATTGCCCCTCAGGAGGTACAGATCAACACCACCGACCGGCCGGTGGGCGAGGCCAAGGTGGAGAAGGTGTCCTAAGCGATCCTCTTAGAGATGGCGAGAGAAGCGGAAGGGAGGACGGGGATCCCCGTGCGGGCCTATTGACCCTAGGCACTCAGACGCCCTGGGACTATTCGCTCTCCAGTAGATCGTTCACCCAGGCGAGGACGGCCATTGTCCGGGGGAAGCCCACCGTCGTCATAGCCAAAAGCATGACGTGATGGATCTCCTCGGGGGTGATGCTCTCGGCCAAGGCCCTTCTAGTATGAGAATGAACCGCACCCTCTAGGCCCGTTCCTATGGCTATCCCCAACTTCACCAGGCGACGCACCTTCGCCTCCAGGGGCCCTGCCTAGTGGCATCTCCTCCCCAAATTGTCGAACGCTTCCCAAACCGGGGAGAAACCCTCCTGAAAGCGGCGGTAAGAAGGGGGTAGTTCTCTCATCCTTGCATCTCTATCGCTTCGCGTCGCGCGGCCAACTGTCGGCGCATCTCCTCATGCTTCTCCCGAGTGACGGGGTAAAGGTAGGCGAAGAATATGGCGAGAAGCAGAAAGAGGGCGGGCACTGGTCCCATTAGGATGCGGATGACCCACAAGGCTGACGCAGGCTGAACAGGAAAGGGCACCGCATCCGTGGGTTGCAGGTAGCCGCTCAATTTCAAAGCCTGTCCCGTCACCAGGAGGTTGGCGGCAAAGGCTATCTTTTCCAGAAAGATGACCAGCCCGTAATAGACGCCTTCCCGCCGCTCTCCACTCCGTACCTCCTCCTCCTCTAAGACATCGGGTATGATGGACCAAGGGAGGAGGTGAGCCACGGAGATGCCGACGCCGGCCAGAAAGGCCAGTATATAGGCAGCGACTACTGCCCCCGGCGGCAGGAAGATCAATGCCAGTTGCACCCCCGCCCAGAAGGAGATCCCCAGAGCGAAAGCCCACCTTTTCCCTAGCCGCTCCGAGACCTTGACCCAAAGGGGAAGGCAGAGCGCCGCTGAGATGAAGACCACGGCCATGATATAGTCCCCTTGGGCTTCCCCTATCCTCATCCAGTCCAAGAGGAAGAAGCGGAAGATGGCTTGTACGATGCTCACCGCTGTCCAGGTCAGCACATAGAGGCACATGACTATCACGAAGGGTCGGTTACGGAAGGCGTCCCGCAGCGCCTCCCTCAAGGGGGTGCGGGGGACCCCTTGTTGTAGTTCCCGCTTCTCCCGCGTGCCTAGGAAGACGATGAAAAAGGGGAGAGCGGAGATGGCGCCGAAGATAAGCCCCATGGCCGTGTATCCCTGGCGGGGATCGGGAAAACTCCCCACTATCTCTTTCACGAAGATGAAGGGTAATAGGCCGGTGATGATGGAGACGGCCATGCGATAGGCGTTAAGGGAGGTGCGCTCATCGTAGTCGGCGGTCAGTTCTGGGGTTAGGGCGGTGTAGGGAACGGAGACGGCGGTGAAGGCGGTATCGTAGATGATGAAGGCTAGGGCGTAATAGGCGCATAGGAGTAACTGATTCTCAAGGGGAGGCCTTACCCATAGCATGGCAAAGCCCAAGGCGTAGGGGATGGCACCGAAGAGCAGAAAAGGCCGCCGGCGCCCCCACCTGGAACGGGTATGGTCGGTGAGGGAGCCCATCAAGGGGTCATTGATAGCATCCCAGGCTTTCCCGATAAAGTAGGCCACTGAGGCCAGGAGGGGGTCCACACGAGCGATGTTGATTAGATACCACAGGAACCAGAAGCCGACTATGGTGGTACAGACGCTAGGTCCAAGGTCGCCGATCCCGTAACTGAGTTTAGTCCGGATGGGCAACCGTTGGCGAGCGATAGGTTCAGCCATTTAGAGCCCCTTTTCGTAGATGCGATAGTGGCGATAGATGCGCGCGCCCATCCTCTGTAAGATGCGGTTCATCATCACGTTTTCCTCGCCGGTCACCGAAAAGTCCATCCGCTGGTACCCCTTCTCCCAGCACCGCTTGGCAGTCTCCAGCATCAATAGCGCCTCTAGGCCGCGTCCTCGGTATTCAGGCAACACGGCTAAGACCTTACAACTGGCCACATCAATGCGCCGCATATACCACCATAATTTGGCCCACCCCAGTGGGAAAAGCCGCCCGTTAACCTTTTGAAGCGCCTGGTTGATATCGGGAAGCGTGAGGACAAAAGCCACCGCTTGGCCCCCTACCTCCGCGACCAGGGCTAAGTCAGGGTCGAGGAAGGGGCGAAAGGAAGAGGCGAGACGGTCAAACTCCTCCTCGCTTATCGTCACATGGAGAGGGAGGGTGCTCAGGGCGGTATCATAGATGTGGTGAGCGAGGGCCACCTCTTCGTCCCACCGCTTTTGGTCTAGGGCGCGAATGGTGGCCTTAGTACGGCGATAGGCGGCCTCTGCTACGCGTAATATCTTGGAAGGGAGGTTGGCCAGATCCCCCCGGATATCGGTGCGGCTCCCTTCGTAGGCGTACACATCCCTCTGCTTGCGGAAACCCAAGGCCTCGATCAAAGGGACATAGTAGGGCGGGTTGTGGGCCTCAAGGAGAGAAGGGCGGCTGTTGTAGCCAGCGATGAGCAAGCCGTGCTCATCGTTGAGAGA
>CAZERB010000139.1:0-3466 GCA_964514645.1 uncultured Anaerolineales bacterium | reverse complement strand
ATAGCAATAAAAAGGTACGATATCTTGCCTTGCGTGAAGACCTGGAGGACAAGGACAGCCAAGGAGATATGGAGAGCGATGGCAAAGAGCCGCTCCACCCCTCCCAAAAGGGGCGTATACCAGGGCAGAGAGAAGAACTGCTCTACCTGCTGGGCTAACAGCGTCGCTTGTTCACCAGAGACAGGCAGTTGTGAAGTGTCCATCCCCCGCAACACAAACATATTCACCAGCGTCAAGACCACTCCTAAGCCCAACAGTATGGATTCGATGCCCCCATGTCCGGCCCCAAATGCGAGGGCCTCCGGCCAACTCCGTGCTTTCTTGAGCAGATAGCGGTAGACCAGATAGCGTGCCCCTTCTTCAAACAATCCGGCCGTGAAGCACATCACAACGAGGTTGAAGGCGAAGGCATACCTTTCCGGTGGGGAAGGCAACAACCATTTCCGGAAAGCGATGGTCACGCCATACAACAGAGGTAAACGTACCACCTGGGATCCTACAAAGGCCAAAGCCCCAAAGCCGAAGAGGCTCCAGCGGACCCCAAACCGCCTAGCCAAGTAGAAGCCCAAGGCGACGGGGAAAAGGAGCATGAAAACGATTTCTATGGCAAACGCTAGATAGAGCACCGTTTGTCTCACCTCGCCCTTTTCATATCATACCATCTTACGTGGCTCGATTGCGGCAACCCGCCTAGAACTCCTGTCTCTCGAAAACCTGCCAAGCCGTAGCGAAACAAGCCAGGATGATACCAAGGCTGATCACCACCGCCCACCAAGCATCTCCCGGCGCATCGACCGCCACCCTATTCGCCCAACTGAGCAGCTCTCCAGGAAGGTAGCGCCCCACGCGGGGAATGCTAGAGAGAATGGAGAGGGCGATGAGAATAGCAAAAGCCAACCCTCCGGCCACGACTTGGCTCCTGGCCAGAGTGCTAAAAAACAAGGTGATAGCGATACAGACCAGCAGCCAGAGGCCAAGCAGGAGGTTGATCTTGACAAAGAGCAAGCCATCCAATCTCCCGAAAAGGATGATGGTATAGCAGTAGCAAGCGATCCCCGCCAAGGCCAGACTGACTAGAAATGAAAGGCTTAGACTGGCGAACTTGGCCCCTAGGAACGAAAGTCGAGAGAGGGGTTTACTGAGGATCATGGACGCGGTGCCTCTCTCCTTCTCCTGAGCCACACAGCCCATAACCAAGAGGATAGCGAGAAGAACGCCGAACTGGGTGAGGTTCTTGAGGTATTGGGCTAAGGCATCGGTGGTGGTCGGCGGCGGAAGCTGGATGGAGATGCCGCTTGTCTCCAGGCCCTTCAAGAGCTCCGGCGTCATCTTGGCCAAAAGCGGTGAAAGAAGGCCAAAGAAGACAAGGACGGCGGCCACGATGAGGAGGCGATAGGTTCTCAGTTGCTCCTTGATCTCCTTGCTCAAGGCAATCAGAAAGATCATCTTCTCTTGCTCCTCTGCACCAGCCGCACAAAAACATCCTCCAGGCTGGGGCGCGCCAACTCGTAGCGCACCAGGGCCAAATCGCTGGCCGCGACCAGCCTGGGCAGCTCTCGCTTCGCCATCGCTACATCCCCAGCGAAGACCTTCACACCATCCCCCTCGGACTCCACCCTGTCTACCCAAGACACGTTGCGCAAATCATCTGCCCATCCGCTTATCCGTTCTCCTGACCCCTTATCAAACTCCATCTCGAAGACAGGAGAGGCATACTTCTCCCTCAGTTCTTCCCTTCCCGCCTGCATTAGCAGTTGCCCCCGGTCGATGATGCCAACCGTGTCACAAACCCTTTCCACATCGGCTAGGATGTGAGTAGACATGAAAACAGTGGCTTCCTCCCGCAGGCGGTCGATGAGGGCCAAGACATCGCGCCGCCCCATGGGGTCCAGACAAGATGAGGGCTCGTCGAGGAAAAGCACCGAGGGCTTGTTAATGAGCGCCTGAGCGATACCGAGGCGCTGCTTCATGCCCTTGGAGTAGCCACCTACCCTACGCTTGGCCGCCTCCTGGAGATCCACCAGCTCCAGTAGTTCGGCCACGCGCCTATTCAACTCCCTCCCAGGGATGGAAAAGAGTCTTCCCACATAGGTCAGGAACTCTTCGCCCGTCATCCAATTGTAGAAAGCGGGATCTTCGGGCAGATAGCCTATCTGTTGGCGAGGGAACCGCCAACCCAAGGTTATCTCCTGGCCGGCCACCCAGGCCCTGCCCCGCGTCGGCCTAGCCAGGCCCACGAGCAACCTAATGGTGGTGGTCTTACCCGCCCCGTTAGGACCCAGATAGCCGAAGACCGTTTTGGGCTCCAGGGTCAAGTCCAAGTCTCGCAAAGCCACCACCTTGCCGAATGACTTGGAGAGTCCTTCGCACCTGACGGCGCTCATACTTCCCCTACTCCTCTCGACCTACCACCAAGTAGATGATGGGGCCGAAGGTGCTGATGAGAAGGATGACGGCCAACCATACCCACTTATTGCCACCCTTGACCCGCTCTCTCTTGTAGAGATCCCACAGGGCCACGGCGATCAACCCCAAGTCGATGATGAGGATGGGGATGAGCAAGGGCCACCACTGCCGCAGTGTCTCCAGGCCTTCCAAATACATCTTCCCTCCTATGGAAACTAGCCTGGCTGAGTGGGGACATATAGTGATCCCACTTCCTCGCGCCCAATTCAGACGAGACTTTTAGCCTTCCCCACTCTCGGCTTTTTGCCCCTCCCCAGTTACCTGGCTAGGAGTGATCTGTGAGAGGGAAGTGAGGCCCGCGATCCCTCCCAGGGTCATCGTCTCCACCGCCGTGGAGGGAACGATGATGAGGGCTCCCTTCTCCTTGAGGCCCTCAAATAACATGTTCATGGCTCGCAGGTGGAGGGCGGTGGCATCGCCCCCGTATATCCTTGCCGCCTCCAAGAAACTCCCTGCGATCTGCCGCTCCGACTCGCCTAAGATGACTCGGGCTTGGCGCTCCCTTTCAGCCTGGGCCTGGCGAGACATGGCATCCTCCAGAGCTACAGGAATGACGATGTCCCGGATCTCCACCGACTGCACGGTGATGCCCCAAGGTGTAGTCCGCTCATCGATGATCTTCTGCAACTCTTTATCCATCTTCTCCCGGCCCACCAAGATATCAGCCAGCACCATCTTGCCGATGATGTCCCTTAGAGCCGTCTGGGCCGCCCAAGCGATGGCCTCGTCGTAATCCTCTACCTCTAGAGCCGCCTTCTCCGCGTCCCAGACCACCCAGAAGAGGACGGCGTCCACATCGACGGGGACGGTGTCCTTGGTGAGAGTGCGCTCCGCCTTGAAAGGGGTGACCATTACCCGGTGGTCGATCCAGGCCGGTATGGAGTCCACGATGGGGATGACCCAAAACAAACCAGGGCCTGCTAACCTTTGGAACTTGCCGAAGCGGAGCACTATCGCCTTCTCCCATTGGTTGGCGATCTTGATAGCGAAGAGGAGGTAG
>CAZERB010000138.1:0-3472 GCA_964514645.1 uncultured Anaerolineales bacterium | reverse complement strand
TCTGATCATCACTTGGCGACTCCTCTCGCGTGCCCTGAAGAGCAAACCCCATATCGTCCATTGTTTTAAACCAAAAGCCTATTCCGGCTTGGTGGCTATGGCCATCTGGTTTCTGCGTAAGGTAGGCCTGGCTAATCTGGGACTGGTGATGGATAGCGACGACTGGGAGGGTACAGGAGGGTGGAACGAGATCGAAAACTACACCTGGTGGCAGAAACGGTTCTTCGCCTTCCAGGAAAAGTGGGGGCTCTCCCATTGTGACGCGCTGACCGTAGCCAGCAGTGCTCTAGAGACCTTGGCCTGGTCCCTGGGGGTGAAACCCGGAAACGTCTTCTACGTGCCCAACGGGATGCCTCTGGAAAACCTCAAACTAGAGAACGCTCTTCAGCCTGCCCCAGGGCATACCAGGTTGGGGCCAGCCTCCAAGGAAAGACCAACGGTGCTCCTATACACTCGTTTCTTCGAGTTCAGCCTGGAACGAGTAGTAGAGATCTGGAAAGGTGTGGTCGAAGCCATCCCTGAGGCACGACTCCTAGTAGTGGGAAAGGGGTTGTTCGGTGAGGAAGAGAGGTTGCGCCAACTGATGGCTGAGAGGGAGGTAGAGGGGGTAGAATATGCCGGCTGGGTAGAGGAAGAGGAGATTCAAAAATGGTTGACCAGTGCAGATCTGGCCATCTACCCCTACGATGACACCCTTATCAACCGCACCAAATGCTCCATCAAACTCGTCGAACTTATGGCCTCGCGGTTGCCCATCGTGGCCAGCGACGTGGGAGAGAATCGCCACTATATCGAACACCTGGTCTCTGGCTACCTGATCGAACCGGGCAACGATGGGTCGTTCTGCCAGGCGATCATCCACATTCTTCGGGATGAGAAGTTACAAAGAGCCTTGGGAGAGGAGGCCAGGCGAAGAGTGAGGGAGAAGTTCAACTGGGCGACTCTAGTCCAGGCCGTTGAGGAAGCGTACAGCATCGTCCTTCAAAAGGGAACAACTCCGCCCCATGAGGATCACCACTCGAAGCTCTCCAAAGAATAAGAATTGGCATATCACTAGAGGCCCGGATTCCTACGCTGTTCTTCCGGCAACCCGTCTGCCATCTCTCTCCACGCGATTCATCCTAGAATCGCGGATATAATAGGCCCAGGCAGATAATAAGTAGTGCCTTGTAGGAAGCGGTAACTGGGATAACCGGAGTAAAAGTCATGCCTGGGCTCTGGGAAAGATTCGGCTGGAAACTCGGCGACCGCGATCCGATCTCTGCCTCAGCCTGGCGAGGAACTATTCTTTCACCCGGACCCACCTCTTCTGCGCCCACGATCCCTCAACCGCCTCCAACACAGCCTGAACCCTAACCCCTTCTGCAAAGTCTGGCTGGGGCATCGTATCTTCGGCAATGGCGTTCAGAAGATCAGTCACTGCATGGGTAAACGTGTGCTCATAACCAAGGCCGTGACCGGGGGGCCACCAAGCGCTGACGTAGGGATGAACGCCCTCTGTGACAAGAATGGTCCGAAACCCCTGGAAATGGGGTGCATCATCCAGGGAGAAAAACTGGAGCTCGTTCATCCGCTCGAAGTTGAAAACCAGACTCCCTCGGCTGCCGTTTATTTCGAAGCGCTCGTAGTTCTTGCGACCGGTGGCTAAGCGGGTCGCTTCGAAGGTGCCGATAACCCCGTTGTCGAAACGAGCCAAAAAAGCCACGCCATCGTCTACAGTCACCTTGCCCCGTTGAGTGGCGGCGCTTGCTGTCAGACCCACCATCTCGATAGGGAGGGGCCGTTCTTTGATGAAGGTGGCGGTCATCCCCACAACATCGGTGATCTCCCCCACTAGGAAATGGGCGAGGTCAACTATGTGAGATCCGATGTCACCCAGAGCCCCAGAGCCTGCCTTTTCCCTGCGCAAGCGCCAGACTAGGGGAAACTCGGGATCGACAATCCAATCTTGCAAATAGACAGCCCGCCAATGGCGGATCTCGCCGATCGCCCCTTTGTTGATCAGTTGCTTGGCTAGCTGGACCGCAGGTACTCGGCGGTAGTTGAAGTTCACCATGTGCTTCACCCCTGCTACTTCCACAGCGGCCAACATCTCCTTGGCCTCCCCCAGGCTGTTGGCCAGAGGCTTCTCACAGAAGATATGCTTTCCCGTCTCGGCAGCCGCAACCGCGATATCACGGTGGCTGTCACCAGGAGTACAGATGTCGATCAGGTCTATGTCCTCCCGGTTGACCAGTTGCTCCCAGGAAGTCTCATACGTTTCCCAGCCAAGGCTATCAGCCGCCTGGCGCACCGCCGCCTCATTACGACCACAGATAGCCTTCATTACGGGCTTCAGCCCAGGTCGGAAGAAGGGCCAGACCTGCCGATAGGCGGTAGAGTGAGCACGGCCCATGAACCCGTAGCCCACCAGGCCGATGTTGATTGTCCTACTCATATCCGCTCCTTCCTTAACCACCATACTGCCTCAAGCGGTTTCTTAACCAACAGAGGTTGCAACTACTCGATGCACTGCTTTACGCCATCCTCTCTGGAGACCACGCACTCTTCATCCTCGTAGGAGAGCACAATCATAACCTACGGTCACAAGATCGGAACCTGAAACGAAAGCCGCAACTGGGTTGCGTATCCGACCCCGTGAGGCCACAATGCCCCCTGAGTGCTTGCCTTGGGAGACAACGCTGCATTGCAGCCCCTAATAGAATGAACAACCTTGTGGCTCCATCAGCCTTCTTCCTCTATCTTGGAGATCGGGCCTTACCTTATGGTTGCTTGATCAAGGGCGAGGAATGGTTCTTGTATATACCAACCGTGGTATGGCGGATGGTTAACCCTTCAGGGCCCCAGCCAAAAGCCCGCGCATGAAGTAGCGCCCCAGGAAAATATAAACCAGCAAGGTAGGCAGCGCCGCTATGAGTGCCCCAGCCATCTGCACATTCCACTCCACGACGAAGCTGCCGGCCAGGTTATTCAGGGCCACGGTGATGGGCTGGACCTCGGGGTTGCCTATAAGCGTGACGGCGAAGAGGAAGTCATTCCAGATTTGGGTGAACTGCCAGATCATCACCACCACGAAACCGGGCAGCGACAGCGGAAACAGGATGTGGCGGTAGACGCTGAAGATGGTCGCCCCGTCAATCTTGGCCGACTCGACCAGTTCCATGGGGATAGCAGCGTAGTAATTTCGGAAAATCAAAGTGGTGATAGGGATGCCATATACTACGTGGACGAAGATCAGGCCGGGGATGGAACCATAGAGGTGCATCTTCTGGAGCGTTTGCATCAGCGGGATGAGGACGCTCTGATAGGGGATGAACATCCCAAAAAGAAGCAGGGGGAAGAGCACCTCTGAGCCCCGGAACTTCCACTTGGACAGTATATAGCCATTAATCGAGCCCAGCATGGCCGAGATGAGAGTGGCCGGGACGGTAAGATATACGCTGTTCATGAAGTTTTCGGAGAGCCCACGAAA
>CAZERB010000137.1:0-3486 GCA_964514645.1 uncultured Anaerolineales bacterium | reverse complement strand
TGCGGCGCATAGCCAAGAGCATCAACTTCGGCCTTTCGTACGGCATGGGCGCCTATGGCTTGGCTCAAAGGACGGAGCTCTCGCATGAGGAAGCCGCTGAGTTTATCGCCAACTATTTCGCCCGTTACCCCAAGGTGCAGGAATATATAGAAGAGACCAAGCGGATGGCTCGGGAGAAGGGGTATGTCTCCACTCTCCTCGGTCGGCGTCGCTACTTCCCGGAACTTCAATCTACTAGTCGAGCCCATGACCGGGTAAAAAGAGCGGCGGAGCGGATGGCTATCAACATGCCCATCCAAGGCAGTGCCGCTGATATCATCAAGATAGCGATGATTCGCCTTCATAGGGCTCTCCAAGAGAAAGGGTTAGCCAGCCGCTTGACCCTTCAGGTGCACGATGAGTTGGTCCTGGAAGTGCCAGAGGAGGAAGTGAAAACCGTGGCCCCCCTTGTCCGCTCGGTCATGGAAGGGGCCTATGAGTTGCGGGCTCCCCTCAAGGTGGATATCAAGGTGGGGGAGAATTGGGAGGAGATGTCCTTATCCTTACAGGATCCCGTCCCTCGGGATCCCGTAGGGAAGGGACAGGATCCCGTGGGAGAGGAGTATAGGCGTTAAATGAAAAGGGAGATAGCCCAACTATTGAAGGAGGCGGTGTCGAAGGCTCAGGGGGCTGGAGATCTGCCACCCTTTGAGTTGCCTCCCGTCATCGTGGAGCAGCCCCAGCGGGAGGAGCATGGGGATTATGCCACGAACTTGGCTTTGCAGGTGGCCGGTCGAGTGGGCATGCCTCCCCGCCAGGTGGCAGAGGTCATCGTTAAGCATCTCCCTCCTGCTGAGTTTCTCAGTCGAGTGGAGGTGGCCGGGCCTGGTTTCATCAACTTCACCTTGGACGACGGCTGGCTGGCTCAACAGGTGGAGACGATATTGGCTCAAGGGCCCTCCTATGGCCGCTTGGTTATGGGGCGGGGGAAGAGGGTCCAGGTGGAGTATGGTAGCGCCAACCCCACTGGCCCGTTGCATGTGGGTTTCGCGCGCAATGTGGTTCTGGGGGATAGTTTGGCCAACCTGTTGGATAGAGCGGGATACGAGGTAGAGCGGGAATATTACGTTAACGATACGGGCACTCAGATGCGCCTCTTCTACGAGAGCTTATACGTCCGCTATGCCCAGGCGCTGGGACGAGAGGAGGAGATACCGGAGGGCGGCTATCAAGGCCGATATATGGAAGAGTGGGGGAGAGAGATAGCCGAAGCCGAGGGCACGAGATACCTGGGGATGGTGCGTGAGGAGGCGCTGAAGGCTATCGGCGCGGTGGGGCTCTCTAAGGTCTTAGAGGGTGTCAAGGAGGACCTGGAACTTTTGGGCATCCGTTACGATAACTGGTTCTCAGAGCGAAGCCTATACGAGGATGGCCACTTTGCGGAGGTTATGGAGATCCTACGCCAAGGAGGCCACATCTTTGAGGAAGAGGGGGCTATCTGGTTT
Source organism: uncultured Anaerolineales bacterium (assembly GCA_964514645.1). GTDB lineage: Bacteria > Chloroflexota > Anaerolineae > UBA7937 > UBA7937 > UBA7937. The sequence goes on along the minus strand of CAZERB010000137.1, from coordinate 2,002 downwards.
GCGGCTACTGCCTTGGGGAGCGACAAAGACGAGGTGGTCGTCCGTTCCACGGGGGAGCCCGGCTATTTCGCTTCGGATATCGCCTATCATTACGAGAAGTTCATCAGACGAGGCTTCGATTGGGTGATAGATGTCTGGGGGGCCGACCACCAAGGGCATGTTCCCCGCATGAAGGCTATGATGCGGGCTTTGGGGTTGGACCCGGAGCGGTTAACGCTTCTCATCTACCAGTTGGTCACCATCAAGAGGGGCGGGGAGGTGCTACGCCTCTCTAAACGCACAGGGGAGTTCATCACCCTGCGGGAGGTCCTCGATGAGGTAGGCCCCGATGCGGTTCGCTTCTTCCTCCTCACTCACGCCGCCGATAGCCAGATGGATTTCGACTTGGAGTTGGCTAAGGAGGAGTCGGAGGAGAACCCGGTCTACTACGTCCAATACGCCCACGCTAGGGTCGCTAGCATCCTCCGGTACGCAGAGGAGATAGATTACAGCGATGGCGATCTTTCTCTTTTGACCCATGAGGCGGAGTTGGCCCTCCTCAGGCAGATGGTGCTTCTGCCGGACATCGTGGAGTTGGCGGCCACTAGCCTCGCTCCCCATCATTTGACCTACTACGCCCAGGATTTAGCCAGCGCCTTCCATTCCTTTTATAAGCAATGTCGCGTCGTCTCTTCTTACCCTGAGGATATGCCTCTCAACAAGGCGAGGCTCAAGTTGGTGAAGACTTGCCAGATAGTCCTGGCCCAGGTCCTGGGGCTGATGGGCGTCTCAGCGCCGGAGTCGATGTAGATGCTTGCGCTTGTGCTGGATTTTAAATCCAGCACAAGCATAAGATGTTTCATTGTGTTGTCAGGAGTTACCTCCCCTGGCCTGCCTTCGCCAGGGCAGGCTGACAATCAGGGCGTCAGATGTTACCATCTGACGCCACCAAAAGGTAGTCCTGGCCCAGGTCCTGGGGCTGATGGGGGTCTCGGCGCCGGAGTCGATGTGAGGCCTCAGGGGGTGATATAGTTCAAGTAGAGTGCACAGATGAAAGTCAGTCCTTACAAACTCAGCATCTTCCAACGTTGTCCCCTCCGCTACAAGTTCCAATATATCGACTACTTAGGGGACAAGTATAAGAAGGAATGGCCCCATTTCATCTTCGGGCGGGCCATCCATAAGGCGCTGGCAGACTTCTTCCGCGTGCCTCCCGAGGGGCGCACCCTGGAGGGGTTGAAGCACCTTCTCCGCCAACATTGGCTCCGGCAGGACCGGAGGGTCTTTAAGTCGGCGGAGGAGGAGAGGATGTGGGGGGAGAAGGCTCTGGAGGTCTTGGAGATCTACTACCACTCAGAAGATATTAGCGTTCAGCCGGAGGTGATCGAGGAGCGGTTGGAGGTGCCCGTGGCCGATTTCATACTCGTAGGCCGCATCGATCGGGTGGATCGTCTCCCCGATGGAGGGTATGAACTCATCGACTACAAAACGGGGACCTACGTCCCCTCCCAGGAGGAGTTCGACCAGGACCTCCAGATGAGCATCTACTGCCTAGGGCTCTACCACCAGCGGGCCATCTTCGCCTCGAAACTCACCGCTCACCACCTACAAGCAGGAGAGAAGTTGACCTCTACTAGATCGAAGGAAGACCTAGACGTGGCAGTGGAGAAGATAAAGGAGACCATCGCCCAGATTGAAGGGACGGAACAGTTCAAGCCTCGGGTGAACCCCTTCTGCACCTGGTGCGACTATCTTGAGATATGCCCGGCCAGGGAGGAGGCGGAGTTAGTAGCCGCGGGTGAGGTGGAGGATCTGCCCTTTTGATGTTATGCGGGATGTAGCCCACTATAGTGACGGCTTCTCCGTCGACCCGAACCTCTGTGTCCAAAGCCTCTAGTACCTGCCACTTCTGCTCATATGTGAAGCGCTCGATGTTGCGGCTGGCCCGACGACAGTAATCCTCCAGGGTGAGAGCCTGTTTCTTCAAGGTGAGCCATGTCAACTTGCGGGACTTCAGAGTCCT
>CAZERB010000136.1:0-3492 GCA_964514645.1 uncultured Anaerolineales bacterium | reverse complement strand
AGGATCAACTGACGCCGCTCAAATATTCGCAATTCCTAGTCGATCATATCCAAGGGGCCAGGCTAGTAGCCATCCCTGAAGCGGGCCACATGGTGATGCTGGAGAAGCCGCAAGAGACTACCGACGCCATTGCGGGATTCTCTTCTCTAACACCTTCCTGATCTTTAGCGCCGCTCGAGCGCGATGGCTAATCATGTTTTTCATCTCCGGTTCCAGTTCGGCCATGGTGCAGCCCTTTTCGGGAAGGTAGAAGACCGGATCGTAGCCGAAGCCGTGCTTCCCTCGGGGGGCGAAGGCGATGACCCCTGGGCAGGAGCCCTCGGCGACCTCCACCTCTCCCTGGGGGGTGGCCAGGGCGGCGAAACAGACGAAACGAGCCTGCCGCTTCTCCAGGGGGATATCCTTCATCTGTTCTAGAAGGAGCCTATACCTGTCCTCATCGCTGGCCTTTCCTCCATAGCGGGAGGAGAAGATGCCCGGTGCACCCCCTAAAGCCTCTACCTCCAACCCTGAATCGTCGGCTAGGGTTAGGAGGCCGCTGGCTCGGGCATAGGCTCTGGCTTTCAAGATGGCGTTCTCGGCGTAAGTGCGGCCACACTCCTCCACAAGGAGGCTTATCCCCTCTTCTCGGGGTGAAGTGACGGGCAAGGGTAACTCTTTAAAGATCTCCCTATATTCCTTCAATTTCCCGGGGTTATTAGTGGCTATGAGCAGCCTTCGCACCTGGCCTCCTAGGTATTGACTAGTCAGAAATTCTAGCATATAATGGGGCATCGTACAAAGCCAAAAGGTGGTTTTGAGTTGCAGATAGATTTCGCTTTCTTTGAAAGATACGCTCTCTTCTTCTGGTTAGGGCTCCTCCTCTTGGATGTCGTTCTCCTCATCTGGCTCCTATTTCTGCGAAGGGGCCAGAGAGCCCTGGCTTATCGTTTTCAGGAGCAAATAGAAGCCATAGAGGGCCGGGACTGGGAGAAAGTCGTTGCCGACTATCTGGAAGAGATCCGGATTACCACCGAGCGAGCCAAGGAACTGGCTAATCGCTCGGAGGAGGTGGGGAGGAGGCTAGAGCGCACCATCCAGAGAGTAGGGGTGGTACGCTTCAACGCTTTTCCCGATGTGGGCGGCGATCAAAGTTTCGCTATCGCCCTCTTAGACAACCACGGCGATGGCGTGGTCATCTCCAGCCTTCAAGGTCGGACCGAGAATCGGGTCTACGCTAAGCCCTTGAAGAGATGGGATTCCACCTATACTCTATCCGACGAGGAGAAACAGGCCATCGCTATGGCCTACGGGAGGGGAGGATAGCGACCTGAGATGGGGAGGAAAGAGGCTTGAGAGAGAAGAGTGGGGGTAGTCCCATAAGCGATAGGATCGAAAATATCATCGGGCCCACGGCCAGTTTCAGCGGGGATCTCAAGTGCGATGGCGGCGTGCGGATCGATGGGGTCTTTAGAGGAAGCGTGGAGACCATGGGCAACGTCATCGTCGGGGAGGCGGCCAAAGTAGTGGCCGATATCACGGGCCGCAATATCTCCGTGGCTGGAGCGGTGAGGGGGAACATAAAAGCCACTGGCCGACTGGAGATCCTCTCCACCGGTCAGGTGTGGGGTGACATCTCTGTAGAGTCCTTCCTCATAGACGAAGGCGGATTCTTCAGCGGACTGAGCACCATGCGGGGGGAGATGGAGCCTCTCCTTATGGAGGAACCCCCTAAGACCGAGAAAGTGGACTAGATATATCGTCTTTTGCCTGTATGGTCTGCTTCACCTCCCACAGGGATACTTGACGTAAAGTAGGATAAGCCCCTCACTTCTCGGCTATCTCTCTTAAGCCCTCGACATCCAAGATCTGTAACCTCTTGCGGCCGATCCTGATTAGACCTCGTCTCTTGAAGAGGCCTAAAGTCTGGGTGGTGGTCTCCCGGTAGGTGCCTATCGTATCGGCCAGGGCCTGATGGGTATAACCGGCGATGATGGGCCCCTGTTCCTTCATCAGACGAAGGAGGAGAGAGGCCAAACGAGCCCGGACGCCCTTGAAGGTGATATCCTCCAGGAGTGATTCCGCCTCCGATAGCCGCTTTCCCACACCCTCCACTATCCGCAAGGCTATCGTGGGCCTCTGAAGGAGGAACTGCTCCAAAGCGGCACGCTCCATCGTTCCTAGGGTGCAATCCTCTACCGCCTGGGCGAAGGTACCATACATCCCTTGTCCGATGAGAGGCATCTCTCCAAAAATAGTGCCTGGGCCGAGGGTGTCGACAACCCGTTTCTCTTCCTCTCGGGTAATACGATAGAGTTGAACCATCCCCTCTTTGAGGAGGAAGAGGATCTCCTTCTCTTGTTTGGGGGTATAGATGACCTCGCCCCTTCGGAAAGTGGTCTCGGAAAAGGAGTGTTCTACCTCTTCTCGCTCTTGAGGGCCCAGATCACAGAAGATATCTTCGACCAAAAGGTACCCTATTCTCTTCTTCATCTCACTCCTCTTTTATATAGAATTATTCGCCCCGGCGGTTTGCCTTAAGCGCCTCTTGCCGGGTTGAAGAGCCTGGTTCTGTGCATTGGCGACCTGACAGGGAAGATAGGCTGGCTCCAGTTCAAACCAACCAGATGTACAAGAATGCCTCTCTGCCAAGGTTGGTTTCATTATACCCTACTACCTCGCCTGGGGCAAATCTCGGTTTGACTGAAAAGGGTAGAAGGTTTATAATGAGCGAAAATTGCGGAAAGGGAGCGAAAAGATGATAGACCCTGTCGCCTTCAGGATCGGCCCTCTGGCCATCTATTGGTATGGCATCCTCATGGTTTTGGCTATCTTGGCTGGGGGGTACATAGCCAGCCTAGAGGCCAGCCGGCGAGGCGAGAACCCGGATCATGTCTGGAACGGACTCCTTCTCGTCGTCTTGTTCGGCCTCATCGGGGCCCGCCTATATCACGTCTTCTCCAGCCCCCAGGGGACGAGCGTGGGTTGGGAATATTACCGCCGACACCCTATCGAGATTCTGATGATCCGACAGGGAGGGTTGGCTATCTATGGGGCTGTGGCGGGAGGGATATTCGCTCTCTGGCTTTATGCTCGGATCACGAGGCTGGATTTTCTCACTTGGGCGGATTTCGCGGCTCCCGGGTTATTTTTGGGACAAGCGATTGGGCGGTGGGGCAACTTCTTCAATCAAGAACTCTATGGCTACCCCACCACCTTGCCCTGGGGGATACCTATTGGAGAGAAGTACCGCCTCCCCCTGTTCGCTGACCTACCAGAGACGGCCCGTTTTCATCCCACCTTCGCCTACGAGTCCCTCTGGTGTCTTTTCTGCTTCGGCCTGCTCTTCTACATCGCTCGAAGGTACGAGAATCGGCTCCTCAGGGGAGACATCTTTCTCCTGTGGGGGATGCTTTACCCCCTGGGTCGCTTCTTCACCGAGATGCAACGCCCCGACGCCTGGCTGGTGGGAGGTATCGCCATGGCCCAGATAATAGCCTTAGCCTTCATCGT
>CAZERB010000135.1:0-3508 GCA_964514645.1 uncultured Anaerolineales bacterium | reverse complement strand
CGTTAGCCTGCGGCACCCTCATCGCTCCCCTCCTCGAGGAGATGGCAAAGGAGTTCGGTGCTCTCCTCTCCACGCAGATAGAGGTAATCCCCATCGAGAACCGCTTCTTCGGCCCCACCGTCACCATATCAGGGCTCTTGACAGGGAGAGATGTGATCGCTGCGCTTCAGGGGCGAGATTTGGGAGAGACGGTCTACCTTCCTCGCTCCATGTTCGACGCCAGCAGGGAGAGAACTTTGGATGGGATGACGGTCGAGGATATAGAGGCTGCTCTAGGGGCGAAGGTCAGGGTGGCTGAGACCATGCAGGAGGTTTTGACCTAGGTCAAGGGTAGGGCTTGTCAAGAGCGCTCCTTTGTTGTACATGGCTTTGCGAAAGGAGGTGATGGCACCGGAGAAGACGACCAAGAGGCGTTCAGTGCTGTCAGGAGTTACCTCCTGAGAGCCAAACGCGTCAGATGGTAACATCTGACACCACGATTACCTATGGGATGGGAGATACCGAGGGCTTGCCAAGAGGGCTCCTTTGTTGTATAATCGCTTTTGCGAAAGGAGGTGATGGGCAGGGAAAGTTGAAAGGGGGAAGAGAGCGCCTGGACTCTTTTGGAGTCGACGAGGTGGAGGTTCCCCGACCGCAAGGTGGGGCTAATCCCGATGTCGTTGAGGGAGAAAATCGAGAGTTCGGCGGATGCCTCCAGGGTTACCACACCCTAACCTTCCCCTCCTGAGTAAAGGGGCTCCTCCAAAACCGCGGGGTGACCGGCGGGACAAAGGGGGCCCGGTGGCGAAGGCGGCTGCCTCAGGGGATAGAGCCTGCCCCTGAGGGGCTGGCCGTCAGAATTTCCCCTTATGAACGGAGATATCGTTTTGCCGTTCATCGAACCTAGATTCAGGAGGGAACAAGTGACAAAGAGGGTGCTGAAGAAGATCTCCACCCCCTTTCGGGCTTTCAACCCTCAGGGGGCGATCTTGATGGTGAACATGGTCGACCCCCAAACGAGTACCATGAGGGTCTTTCTGGAGGCCATCGAGGAGGCGGAGATCCCTTTTTTCGCGGTAGCCAATAAGATCGATATCGCTAGGCAGGGAGAGGTCAAGAAAACCCAGGAGGCGCTGGGGATTAAACTGATCCCTGCCTCCATGTTAACGGGCCAGGGGATGGAGGCGATAAAGAGGAGCATCGGGGAGACCTTCTCGCCAGGAGATCGGATCGCCATCTTGGGGGTCTTCAATAGCGGGAAGACGAGCCTCATCGCCAATCTAACGGGCCTGGATTTGGAGATCGGAAACCTGCCGGGGACCACCTTGGAGTTCGTACCCTACGAATATGAGGGCTATATCCTCATAGATACGGTAGGCCAGATCATCGACATCAATAAGCCCCTCATGGTGAGCATCGACCTTTCGGGGTGCGAAACGAGGGGGGAGAAGATAGCCCGCGTCTTGCGCCAGGATGCAGAAGCCATACTGGCCACTTTGGAACTCGCCGTTCCTGGCATAGAGGAGGTGGTGGGGGTCATAAAGGAGCAGGTGGAGAGGGGGAGAAAAGTGGTGGTGACCGGGGCCGGAGCCAGCGCCCTGGTGGCTATGGAGATGGGAGGGCAGGGGCTGGAGACGGGGCTCCCCATCATGGTCTTCACCAACAACCTAAGCGAGGGACAGCCGGTCAGTTTCGCCAAAGGCACAGCCGAGGAGGAGATGGGCCTGGCGAAATATATCACCTTGGCCCTGAACGAGGGCGATGTGATGATCGGGATATCCGCCTCGGGAGGCACGGGGTTCGTCTACGATGCCTTGGAACGAGCCAGAGAGAAGGGAGCCATCACGGTAGCCATCACGGAGAACGTGGATACGCCGCTAGGCCAGGCGGCTGACTATATCATCAAGAGCAACGCCAAACCAGAAGGCCCCTCCTCGAGCAAGATCCAGGTGGCCCATCTAGCCATCGTCCACGCCTTGCTTCTCACGCTGGCCGATGAGAGGGGGATCACCGCCGATGAGTCGATAAAGTTCATGCTTCCTGAGGTGGTGCCCACTAAGAAGATGGGGATCAAATAGTCGGTAAGGGGGGGCATGAACCCCCGTTTAGTTTCGGGAGGTATCTATGTGTGGCATAATGGGCTATGTGGGGCCGCGCCTGGCGGCGCCAATCCTCCTCGATGGGTTGAGGCGGTTGGAGTATCGGGGCTACGATTCGGCAGGGATAGCGGTCCTAAACCAAGGACAGATCGAGATCGAGAAGTGCGAGGGCAAATTAGAGAATCTGTTTGCCGCCCTGGATGGTCGAACATTGCCTGGGTTCTTGGGGCTGGGACATACCCGTTGGGCGACTCATGGGGAGCCCAGCCAGACCAACGCCCATCCCCATCCCGACTGCACCGGCCGCCTAGTGGTGGTGCATAACGGGATCATTGAGAACTACGCTCTTCTCCGAGAGGAGCTCTTGAGCCGGGGCCATCGCTTCGTCTCCGAGACAGATACGGAGGTGGTGGCCCATCTGATTGAAGAGGCGTACGAGGGAGATTTGGCAGAGGCTACGAGGAAGGCGCTGCGACGGGTGAAGGGGGCGTACGCCATAGGCGTCTTCTCGGTGGATGAGCCGGAACTCCTAGTGGGAGCACGGCTTTTTTCGCCTCTCGTCGTAGGGTTGGGGCAAGGGGAGAACTATTTGGCCTCCGACATACCGGCCCTCTTGCCTCACACCAGGCGAGCCTTAGTTGTGGAGGATGGCGAGGTGGTGGCCTTGGACCGCCGAGGGGTGAGGCTCTGGACCTTGGAGGGGAAGGAGGTGCATCGGGAGCCGTTCTATATTAGTTGGGATCTGGAGGCGGCGGAGAAGGGGGGGTACCCCCACTTCGTCCTCAAAGAGATCCACGAACAGCCCGAAGCGATCAAAAACGCCTTGCGAGGTCGCCTGGACGGCGAGAGGCTGAGCCTCTCCGAAATTGAGGGTTTAGATTTGAGCCAGATAAATCGGGGCTATATCGTGGCCTGTGGAACCTCTTTCTATGCTGGCCTGGTGGGAAAGAGGCTTATCGAGGAGTGGGCTCGCCTGCCTGTGGAAGTGGCTGTCGCCTCTGAGTTCCGGTACGGTTGCCCGGTCATCGACCCCCGGACTCTCGTGATCCTCATCAGCCAGTCGGGAGAGACGGCCGATACCTTGGCCGCTCTAAGGCTAGCCAAGGAGAGGGGCGCTCTCACGATGGCTTTGGCTAACGTCATGGGGAGTTCCATAAGCCGAGGGGCTGATAGGGTCCTCTACCTTCAAGCCGGCCCGGAGATTGGAGTCGTAGCCACTAAAACCTACATCACAGAACTGGTGGTGCTCACTCTCTTGGCCCTGGAGTTGGCCAGGCGGCGGGGCGCCTTAACGGAGAGCGAGATCGGGGAGGTGGTTCGAGAAGTGAAAGCCCTTCCCGGCAAGGTAAAGAAGGTTCTAGAGGGGGAGGAAGAGATAGCAGGGCTGGCCAGAAGGTACGCGAACCGAAGGAGTTTCTTCTTTATCGGTC
>CAZERB010000134.1:0-3532 GCA_964514645.1 uncultured Anaerolineales bacterium | reverse complement strand
GGTTTATGAGGTGCTCCACCGGCGCTCGGTCATCGGTGAAGACCGGGCCTCGGCCCTCGTACCGCCGCAGGCCTCCCTCCGCCAGGGCCGCCACTTGGCGGAGGTTGGGGTCGGTGAAGCGAGCCACATTTTCGTGGAACCCCTCCAGGTCTGTATCCTGGTTGGTGCCCACTACTATCGAGTTGGGCACATGGGCGTCGATGATGTAGACGTCAGGGAAGACGGCGGCCATGGTACCGGCCAGGACATCGACAAGCCGGAAGTCACTTTCCGTCCGCGCCACATTGATGGCTACCACCCCTCGGGGAGTGAGGTGCTCTCGAGCCAAGGCGAAGAACTCAAAAGTGGTGAGGTAAAAGGGTATGTAGGGCTGGCGGTAGGCGTCGATGACGATAACGTCGTATTTCTTTTCCGTGCGAGAGAGAAAATACCGTCCATCTTGAGCGATGGCTTTCAGGGTCGGCTCATTCATAGCGAAAAATCGCCGTCCTACCTCGATAATCGAGGGGTCGATCTCCACCCCATCGATGGGCAAGGGGCCATAGATCTCAGTATACTCCTTGGAGACCGTGCCTCCTCCCAGGCCGATGAGGAGGAGACTCTTCACCTCCTGAGGAGAGTAATCGGCGTTGAAATAGGGGACTAGGAGGAAGTAATCCCAGATGCCGTAACTGAGAAGCCGATGGGGGTTGTAAAAGGAGTGAAAAGCCTGTCCCTCGTTCAAAGTGAGGAGAACATCATCGCCCTCCTTTAGCACCTGGATGTAATTATAGGGCGATTCCTCCTCATAGATCATCCCCTCCGTGGTCTTGATAGGCCCCCTGGGCAGGAGAGCCAAAGCCAGGATGATGAGAGGTAAGGGGATGTACCACCAGGCAAGTCGACTGGCAACGAGAAAGAGCCCCACTAAGGAAAGGGAAAGCAAAGCAAGGGAGAAGATGAGAAAACTGATTTTAGTGCCAAAGAAGGGGATGAAGACCAAGACCGGCAGAAAAGTGCCCAAGATGCTCCCCAGGGTGGAGAGGGCGTAGATCCCCCCAGCCGTGTGGCCGGTAGAGACTACCGAGGCGGTCTGGAGACGGATGGCGAAGGGGGAGACGCAGCCGAGGAGTACCACGGGGATCAGGAAGAGGGCCAAAAGCCCTATCAATGACCCGATGAAGATATCCACCGAATAATCGATATAGCCTCGCAGAGAGAAGCGAAGGATAGGGTGGGCCAGGAAAGGGACGAGCCCGATAGCGAACCCGGCCCAGGCTGTGATCTGGTAGAGGATCCCACGGTGGGGGAACCTATCGGCTAGCCGTCCCCCCAGGTAGTAGCCAACGGTCAAATAGATCATCATCAGCCCGATGAGGTTGGCCCAGATGACCAGCGAAGTGCCAAAATAGGGGGCCAGAAGGCGAGAGGCGGACATCTCCACGGCCAGAGTGGTCATGCCGCTAGTAAAAACGAGAAGAAGAAGGAACTTATCCCTTTTCCTCACAGGATCCCTCGGGAGAGGCACGGCTCTCCACCTACTTTGAGATTATAGCCCATTACCTCACTGGCCGCAATGCACTCGCCTCATAAACGGCCCCTGGCGAGGGTTTTATGGCAAGACTATCTACAGATTGTGTTATATATAGAGAATCCATACACTGCCACTAAAAGAGGCCTCCCACCAGGTGTAACATATAATAATAGACTACCAGCCTTAATCTTATACCGGATTAAAACTATGCAGATATCTTAAAGATGACGAAAAATTCACTTGACAAGGCTCTCTTAGGGCAGGTTCCCCTAGCCTGACGATGCCCCTGGCCTGCCATCGCCAGCCCGTCCTGGCATCAACGGGCCAGGGGGCAGGCAGGACAGGCCATACTTGCCCTACCTAGGCCGGATATGGAAATCTGACCTACTGTCACTATGAGCGGTTCCCTCTGAGCCTCGAAAGGCGGACCCTTACCCCTTGACGAACTAGGTACTTTGGTACTATACTAATTACAGGTTTTTCTCAAAGGCGAGGTGATGATGGCCCAGGGGAAAGTCAAAGAAGGAGAAGAGATTATTCTTTCTTCCCCCGAGATTGGTGCGGTCACCACCCTAGAGGAACTTTTAGGGTGCTTGCTAGAGACGATCATCCTAGCCACCGATGCCAGTGAGGGGTCGCTGATGCTTCTCCATGCTGGCAGGGAACTTCTCACCGTCAACTCGGCTCGTGGGCCCCGAGAGCAGGTGGTGCGCAGTGCCAAGCGCCATCTAGGGGAGGGGATCTCAGGCTGGGTGGCTAAGCATAAGGAACCCCTCCTCCTCATCGGCCCCGTGGATGATCCCCGCTTCTCGGGGGTAGAGCCGGGGATTAAGGATGCTATGTGCATACCTTTGGTGGAAGACGGTCGAGTCATCGGGGTTCTATCGGTGAGCAACAAAAGGGGTGACGAGACCTTTTCCGAGACCGATCTTGAGCGGTTCCTGACCATGGCTGGGCCTAGCGCCAAGATGATAGCCCTCACCCTCGCTCAGCGAGAGCTGGATGCCGAGAGCAGTGCTTGGGCCAGGAGGAAACTAGCGCAAGAGATCCACGACGGGCTTCTCCAAAGTCTCAGCACTCAGATCCTCTATCTACAACTATATGAGGAACTGAAAGGCCAGAACCCTCAAAAGGCTGGGGTACAGCTAGAAGAATCTAGGAAACAAGCCTTGGATTGCCTACAGGAACTAAGACATCTGGTCTTCGATCTGAGGCTGGCCGACTTGGAGCGGCTGAGCCTAGCAGAAGAGTTGAGAAAATATGTGGCTGAGTTTGGAAGGAGAAGTGACATCGATGCCCATTTCAGAGTTTCGGGAAGGAGAAAAGAGCCACCCCTCAACGTGAAGAAGAACCTCTACCGGATCGCTCAAGAGGCGCTCACCAACGTGCGCCGCCACGCCCAGGCCAGCCGTGTCGATGTGTGGTTAAAATACGCTCCCCACCAGATGGAACTAACGATTACAGACGACGGGCAAGGCTTTCAAAAAGAGGAAGTGTTGGGCCGGGCCCAGGAGGAGAAAAGGTTTGGCCTTCTAGGCATGCAGGAGCGGACCTACCTTTTGGGAGGGAGACTAGAGATCAAGAGTAAGCCTAGCCAGGGGGCGACTGTCCGCGTAATCGTGCCTTTCTAGGAGTAATAGGCCAAGAGATTGTGACTACCGATGAAGGGCTCCCCTCGAACCTGCATCCCTCGCCGTTGTATCTCCTTACCTGCTCCGTGCTAGCCCGTCGTGGTGTGCCTTGAGCCAGAGGGCAGGCAGGACAACTCTCGGCGCAGGCCTGAGGCGAGATATAGTCCAGCACAATGGCGAGAATAGGTGTTTTCCTTGAACCTCTCTTGGCTCATCGCCCTGGCCTCCACAAAAGGGTTGCTTAACGCTAGTCTATTCCCCCTATGCTGCTTGACGAATTCGGTGCTGGCAGGAGTTACCTCCCCTGGCCCAAGTCGTGCCAGGACGGGCTGACAGCCAAAGGTTGGAGCCGTCACCCCGGTGGCAGATGGTAACATCTTTGCCTGTC
>CAZERB010000133.1:0-3538 GCA_964514645.1 uncultured Anaerolineales bacterium | reverse complement strand
ATAGTTGATTACCTTGGAGTTGCCTTCCGCCAGCCCCTTCTCCGCTTCCTTCTTGGCCAACTCATCGAGGGAAGGGCTTCCCAGGCTGCCCATGGGCTCCTCGCCTGGTATTACGAGGAGTTTCCTCCCTGGTTGACCGAGGTCCCCCTTTAGGGCCGTGACCAAGGTCACTTCTTTTCCCTGGGAGGCGGTTAGCCTCTTGGCTAATTCTCTTTCGGCCCCTCCCCAGAGGTCGATGAAGAGCGTCATCACCCCTCCGCAGGCCTTCTCCGTCTCCCAGGTGACCTCTTCGGTGAGGTCCACCTCCATCAGCCGAGGCTGACCCTCCTCTAAAGCCTCTATCGCCTGGCGTCGAACCTCTGCCTCTCCACAACCGCCGCCGATAGTGCCCATCATCTCCCCGCCTCGGCGGATAAGCATCTGGGCTCCCACCTCCCGCGGGGTGGAACCCCTGGTAGCCACCACCTTAGCCAGGATTAACTCTTCGCCTCGGCTAATAAGGCGTGATACTTCCTCATAGAAGCCTCTCATGATTCGCTCCCCTGGAGATTATATCCTTTGGCGCTAAGAACATCAACCTTCGCTTTTTTGAAGATTGACATGGTCTTCTGACTATGATATACTGACTTGAGGAAAATCCCCCACCTCATCTTATGGGGGAAAACCCTCAATCGGTGTAACGATGAGCATGAGGTTAGAACCCAAGACTAGGCCGGAGGCCAGACCGCAGACAGTTTTGGCTTCTAAGATACTCCAACTCAACTCTCTGGAGTTGGGAAGGGCTATCGCCCAAGAGTTGGCCGAGGACCCGGCTTTGGAGTTAGTGGAGGGGGGGCGCTGCCAAGTGTGTGGCGCCCTTTTCTCTGGGGAGCGATGTCCTCTTTGCGCCAGGGGAGACGATCGATATCTCGAGAAATCACGGGAGAGGAGGGCTTCAGAGGAGGGTTATGGGGAGGCCTGGGACCCTCTCTCCCAGGTTTCTTCCCCCACCTCTCTGGCTGACTATCTGCTGATGCAGATGCGGGCCCGGCTCAAGCCTCAGGAGTTGGCCGCCGCCGAGTATCTAGTAGAGAGCCTGGATGATCATGGGCTCTTATCCACAGACCTAGAGGAGTTGGCCCGCCTGGCGGGGAGTAGTTTAAAGCAGATGGAGAGGCTGCTCACCATCCTCCAGGAGCAGGAGCCAATCGGCATCGGAGCCAGAAGTGTGAAGGAGTGTCTCCTCATACAGCTCCGGTATCTGGAGGAGGAAGGAAGAAGTCAGCCCTGGGTGAGGGAGATCATAGAGCGCCATTGGGAAGACCTAGGGAGGGGGCAGTTCGAGGAGATCGCCGAGGCGTTGGGTATCACTACCGAAGAGGTAGTGGAGGCTTTAGAGTTCATCAGGGATAATTTGAACCCCTACCCTGCCCAGGCTTACCACCCTTCGGACCGCTCTCCTTATATCCGTCCTGATATCATCATCCAGGCTCAAGAGGGTGGCTTCATCATTGAGATCCCAGAGGAGGAGCGGTATCGGTTTCGGGTTAACCCTCTATATGAAGAGCTCCTGGCCCAGCGGGCCACAAGGGAGGAGGAACGCGAGCACCTTCGTGAGTACGTGGCCCGTGCTCGTCTCTTCATTAGCAGTTTCGAGCAACGGTGGAAGACCCTTCGTCACATCATGACTACCTTAATAGAGGAACAAAAGGGGTTTCTGGAAAGGGGGGTGAAGGATCTCAAGCCCCTTACTCGCGCTGAACTGGCTCAAAGCCTTGGCCTCCATGAATCTACTATTAGCCGAGCCGTGGCCCAGAAGTACGCCCAGATCCCCCAGGGACAGATCGTACCTCTAGCCGACTTTTTCGATGCCTCGCTCCCGGCCAAAGATCTGATCAAAAGATTGATCTCTCAAGAGGAGAAGCCCTTGAGCGATGGCCAGATAGCAAAGGAACTGACCAGGCGAGGTCTCCCCTTGGCCCGACGAACGGTAGCCAAGTACCGCGGGGCTTTAGGGATAGTTCCGGCCAACCTCCGCCGGTCTGGGAGGAAAGCAAGGGGTGGAGAGGATAAGTAAGAGGGTTTCAATTTTGGTTTTGCTTCTCTTAGCGGCGGTCCTGGGCTATTACCTCTGGTCTATCCGTTGGCCTATCCGTACCACTACCTCCTCGCCTCTCACTTCGGAGGAACAGGGATGGCTGGTCACTAAGGGGGAGATAGTTGTTGCCGGTCCCCTAGATCCTCCTTTCGCTTACCTCGATGAGAAAGGGGAGTATGCGGGCTTCACCCTCGATCTTCTGGATGCGTTAGAGATGGTGCTGGGAGCGGAGTTTCGCTTTTCCCCTATGGGTCGAGGGGATGCTATCCCGGCCTTAGATCAAGGGTTGGTCGATGCTGTTCTGGGCGAGGTCCCCACTCCGGGGAGCGGCCGAACATACTCTCTTCCTTACCTCTCTAGCAGCGCGGCCCTTTTCGTCTCCAGGGATGACTTTCTGGAACCCGACGACCTAGAAGGGGAAACGGTGGCGGTGGTGAGGGGTGGTCGGGCCTACGAACTCCTAAGCGGGAAAGGAGGGATCGTTCTCCTCCAAGTAGCGGATGTGGAGCAGGGTCTTAAGGAGCTTCAAAGCGGAGGGGTGCGCGCTTTCGTAGGAGATGAGAACGCTGGCTTATACACCCTACAACGCCTGGGGCTGGAGGAGATCAAAATCTTAGGAGAGCCTCTGGAACGGGTCAACTACTCTTTCGCTGTCCGCAACGATGACCGTACATTGCTCAGGGCTCTGGACCACGGGCTTACCGCTCTTGAAGAGATGGGTTTACGGGAGCAGATTCAACGTCGCTGGTTAGGCTTGCCCGTTAAGAGAGAGTTTGAAGCCCCCCTGAGCCCGGTGACGATGGTCTTGGCCGGAGTGGTGGTTCTCCTTCTTGGCAGCCTTGTAGCCTTTCTTTGGAGCAGATCTCTCCGGCGAGAGGTAGGCCAAAAGAGGAGGGAACTCTCGGAAGCACAAGACAAATACAAGAAACTCTTAGATAGCGCCAACGACGCCATATTGACCATCAGTCCGGCTGATGGCAGCCTTCTAGAGGCGAATCACAGAGTAGAGAGCCTGACCGGGTACAGCAAAGATGAACTCTTAACCACAAGGTTGGAGAGACTTTTGTCTTTGAAAGATCGTCGGCGGGCTATGGAAGGGCTCCAGACGGCTCTTCTCACTGGTTCTGGACATCTCGATGACCTGACCCTCTTGCGCAAGGATGGCTCGAATATGTCGGTGGAGATGAGAGCAAATGCAGTGGTTTATGATGGCCGGAGAGTGATCCAATGCATCCTCCAGGATGTCACGGAGAGGAAGGAGATGAGGCGCGAACTCTTGGAGAGGACGGAGGATCTCTCGGCTATTAACGCCATCGCCGCCACTGTGGGCCGCTTTGTCGATCTGGAGGAGATCTTAAGCGAGGTCCTGACCAAGGTCCTGGAACTTATGAAGATGGAAGGAGGGATCATATTCCTCATCCGCGAGGAGGATGGAAGGCTCGCTCCAGTGGTCCAAAAGGG
>CAZERB010000132.1:0-3569 GCA_964514645.1 uncultured Anaerolineales bacterium | reverse complement strand
TGGGATAGCGTCCACTGGGATAGTGTCCATTGGGATAATGTCTATTGGGGAGATCCTGTATATTCGAGCAGTATCAGTTGGGATTAAAGTAGATGCGTGGTCTTTCTCCTAGGGCACAGATCTATATCTGCTCCGTCCTGGGGTTAGGGGGCTTCCTCCTCCTTTGGCAAGGGGCAGGAGTTTGGATGCTCGGGGGGAAGGTCGATTGGTCCGCCTGGGTGATCTTGACCATCCTGGCCGCTTTCGCTCAACTCTTCAAGGTGACCACCCCCAAACACCAGAACTATGTCCTTAGTGCGGCTTTTGTCTTTGCCGCTTTGCTCCTCTTGCCCCCTGGGTTGGTGGCCCTCCTAGTCCTCTTGGCCCATATCCCAGAGTGGGTCAGGTTCCGTTACCCATGGTATATCCAAACTTTCAACATCGCTGCCGACATATTGACCGCCCTTTTAGCCAAGAGCATCTACCTACTCTCTATAGGAGGCGCGGCCTTGCTCAGTACAAGGGGGGTGGCATCGGCGGTAGCGGCGGCCGCGGTCTTTACCCTAGTTAACCACACCCTTGTGGCTATGGTCCTTCATCTGGCCAGGGGGATCTCCCTCCGAGAGTCTGGAACCTTGGAGTTGGATAACCTCTTGACCGATTTCGTCCTCCTATGTCTGGGGGGCTCCGCGGCTATCTTGTGGAACCTCAACCCCTGGCTGATAATCCTCGCCTCCTCCCCTCTCCTTCTGATCTACCGTTCCCTTAACATTCCCACCTTGAAAGAGGAGGCTCGCATCGACGCCAAGACAGGAGTGTACAACATCAAGCATTTCGCCCAGGTTCTCAATGAGGAGTTGCGTCGTGCAGCCCGTTTCGATCGACCGCTAGCGGTCATAATGGCCGATCTGGATCTTCTGCGCAACATCAACAACTCCTACGGCCACCTAGCAGGGGATATCGTCTTGAAAGGGGTGGCGCAGATCATCAAGAGCCACCTTCGAGAATACGACCTTCCGGCTCGCTTTGGCGGGGAGGAGTTCACTATACTTCTCCCTGAGGCCGATAGCCAGGAAGCCTACCTGGTAGCCGATCGTATCAGGAAGGAAGTGGAGACAACCAGATTTGAAGTCCCGACCAGCGACCTCCCTATCAGAGCCACCATCAGCCTGGGAGTGGCGCACTTCCCCGTGCATGGCAGGGAGGCCAACGACGTGATTCATCAGGCCGATTTGGCGGTCTATCAGGCCAAGTTGAGCGGCCGAAACCGCGTCTGTATCGCTTCCGATGTTAGTCTCAAGTTAGGGATGGTGAGAGGCTTTGAGGAGCCACATCGTTTGCCCCCCATCGATTCCAAGGGAGGGAGGGGATCTCTCAAGAGCCATCAACCGTCGAGGGAAAAGGGAGGGCCGCCTCTCAATGGTGGTCCAGAGAGGTGGAGTTGGCCGATGACGATCTTCTTGGGGTTAGTGATCGCCGCGGGCTTGGCGATAACAGTCCTCTGCTTGCCCCAGGCCCCCCAGGATGATTGGAGGGGGATCGTTCTCTTCGCAGGGTTGGGTATCCTGGCTGAGCTCTTTGCTCTGGAGCTCTATGGTGGGAGTTCGGTCTCCTTCAGTTTCGTAGTCATCTTCGTGGCCGCTCTCTCTTACGGCGTAGAGGGGGTGGTGTTCATCTCTCCCTTTGTAGCCTTGGCCCACGCCATCAAATTCAGAAACGGCGGCTACAAGGCTCTTTTCAATATGAGCGCTTACACCTTGTCCGGGAGTCTAGCGGCCTCGATATTTTGGGCCTTCGGGTATAGTTTGGAGGTGAGGAACCTCCCTTACTTGATCCCCCCTACGATGGTTGCTGCATTAGCCAACTATCTTCTCAATTCTGGCCTGGTGGCTACGGTCATCGCCTTGGGCACAGAAGAGAGCCCTCTCTCCGTCTGGAACGAGCGGTTCAGATGGCTCTTAGGCCACTATACGATCCTCGGACTATTGGGTCTCTTGGTGGCCTTGGCCTACGCGTCGTTTGGCTTCTATGGTTTGGTGGCTTTCGTGGCTCCTCTTCTGGTAATGCGTTACTCTCAGATGCAGTATATCAAACGTACCCTATCAAGCGTTGCCGCACTGAAGAGGATCAATGAGGAGTTAATCAAGGCTAGTGAGCAGATAGGAACCATAAATCAGGAGTTATTCGAGACCCTGGCCCAGATGATCGACTCCCGGGATCCCTTCGTCTACGGGCATTCCGAGAGGGTGGCGGAATATGCTGTAGCCGTGGCCAAGGAGTTAGGTCTCCCGGAGGGGAGGGTGGAACTGGTCCGCCGTGCCGCCTTGGTGCACGATATCGGGAAGATCGGTATCTCGGAGCGGATCCTCTATAAGCCGACCAAATTGACCTCTCAGGAGTCGATCTATCTCCAAAGCCACACCACCTTAGGGGCCGAGTTCTTGGAAGGTTGCCACTCCTTGCGGGAGATCACCCCTTATGTCAAATACCACCACGAATGGTTTGATGGCCACGGATATCCCGAGGGACTGGCAGGGGAGGAGATCCCTTTGGAGGCTCGCATCATAGGCCTTTGCGATGCTGTGGAGGCGATGGCTTCCGATAGGCCCTATCACGAAGGGATGCTGGTGTCGAAGATCATCGTGGAACTGCGACTGGGAGCAAGAAGTCAGTTCGATCCCCGGGTAGTGGAAGCGTTCGTCAGGGTAGCCCAAAGGGAGGGGGAGGGGTTAGTCGTCAACACCGCAAGGCGGTTGATGGAGGAAAGGAAAGGTTTAGCAGAGGAACTGGGGGGCTTTCGATTTGGCCCCTCACACTCGTACGATGGGAGGTTGATTGGCTATCTCTAAACAAGGCGAAGCCGCAGATTGGTGGGGCCCGGAAGGAAGGGCCGGGTTCTTCTCTCAAATATATCCTTGGATAGTCACCACCCTGGGGTTTTTGGCTTTCGGCGTCTTGATAGCGCAACAGGGGTTATCGGTGACCCCTTCTGTTCTCCTCTTCGCCACCCTTTGTGCCCTGGCCGAGTTCCTGGTCATCCGCCTGCCCCAGGGTAGCCTCACAGCGAGTTTCGTTCTGGTGCTCTTGACCCTGCTTATCGAAGGGCCGGTCGGAGCCGCCCTGGTGATCGTCATCGGCTCGCTGGCGGGTTATGGGCTACTGCGGCGACAATCGCCCTCTCGAGCCCTCTTCTATGGAGGCCACTACGCCTTGGCTAGCGCTGTGGCGGGAGCAGTCTTTAATTTGACTAGCCAGAACCTTCCCCATTGGCTGCTGGAGACCATCCATCTACCTGCGGTAGGTAGTTACGTCCTTGTTTACGCCTTTCTCTCGCAGACCTTGGTCTGGCTTAGGAACCGGGTTATCTTCACCCCTACCGAGCCCAAATTTCCTAAGACCGATCTCTTGGTCGCTTTCCTCCTCTCTCCTCCGCCTCTTTTGCTCTATTATCTTTTGACCGTTCGCGATTTCTCGGCTCTTCTTTTGGTGCTTTTCCCCCTCTTAGCCATGCTGGCTGCCTTCCGCACCTATATCAACATCGATACAGCCTACGACGAGGTTCGCCTCCTTTACGAGGTCTCACAAGATTT
>CAZERB010000131.1:0-3576 GCA_964514645.1 uncultured Anaerolineales bacterium | reverse complement strand
AATCTTCAAGGGATATGCCGCCGATGAAGAGGTTGTTGTCATATGAGGGGAGGGAAACTAAGGCCAGGATCTCGCCTGTTTGGGGATCCATGGCCACCACCACCCCCGACTTGGAACCTGCCGTGGTCATCCCCTCTTGGAGTGCCTCAGTAGCCTCCTTTTGAAGGTCGAGGTCGATGGTCAAGATGAGGTTGTAGCCAGGCTGGGGATCCAAAGCGCTCCCCACGGTCCGCACCTCCCTTCCGGCCACATCGACCTCGATATGTTTACGCCCTTTCTTTCCTCTCAACTCCTCCTCGAAGGTCAACTCCACCCCTGTCAGCCCTACCAGGTCGTTGGGTTCGTAGTCGGAGTCGGGACTCTCAAGGTAACTCTCCGCCCTTTCCTCAGGGATAGGTCCTACGTAGCCGATGATATGGGAAAGGAGGAGGCCGCCGATATATTCGCGCTGGGCCTCTATTTGTACCACTACGCCGGGGAGATCAAAATGCTCTTCCTCGATGAGGAAAGCCACCTCCCGAGGTACATTATGGGCCAAGATAACGGGGGTGAAGGGGCTCTTTCTTCCCTCTTCGATCAAATCCCTTATGCCGGGCCGAAACCACTGCTCTAAGCCTAGAAGATGAGGGTTTTGGGACAGATATGAGGGTTCGCTATCCAGCCGGCTTTCGACAGGCATCTCCAGAAGGGAGGCTAAGCGTTGGATCACCTCCTCTTCTCTATCGGGGGGGAGATCGGCTGGTACTATAGAGACGGTGAAACTGGGGATGTTTCTGACCAAGAGTCTTCCCTGACGGTCGTAGATCACCCCCCGCGGTGCCGGGATGGAGACCAGCCGGAACCTATTGCGGTTGGCTCGCTCTAGGCTCTCCTCCCCTTGTACGATCTGGAGCCGCCAGGTTTGGAGAGCGAGGAGGGAAAAAAGTAAGACGATGATAATTCGGAAGATGGTGACTTTAGCGTCGGGTTTTCTCTTTTCCATGCACCTTTCCGGACCTCAACGTCATGAAGGCCATATCTTGTCATAGCCAAGTCAGGGAGCGGGTCTCTAGTTTGATTATAGCGAAGGAAACGGTTCTTGACAAGGGATTGAGGCTCGGCCTTTTTACCACTCCATTCGCTCTCGACCGATCCGACGATGGAGCCAGGAAAGGAGGAGGTAAAGGGGGAGCATAACTAATGTATTGAGAAAAACGACAGGAAGTAGTACCTCCAGGAAGGTCTCCTCCCACAGGGCTGGCCGCCCTAGGAGTTGCCAGGCTAGAAGCAAGGCCAGGTTGTACCCCAATGTGGCTAGGAATATGATGGCCAAGGGCAAGAGGATGTTGGAGCGGTAGATGCTCTTTTGTCCGGGGCTGGTTAGAAGGGTCAAGAGAGTGAGAATGAGAGCCGAGAGCCCCAGGGGAGTGGCGGAGAGGAGATCTAGAGCCAGCCCACCTAGTAAAGCCCAGAGGAGCCCTTCCTTAACCCCACGCAGCAGACCCCAAGAGACCACCAGCATCACCACTAGATCGGGCTTTAGGCCGCTCGGAGAGAGGTGGGGCAAGAAGGAAGACTGAAGGAGAGCAGCACTGGTCAAGAGCAGAACGGCGGCATAGGGGGTCATTATTCGAAATGGGTAATGATCATCACCATCTCCAAGTGGCCGAACTCCACTGTTGGCTCTACCTCTGCCTCTTGGAAGAGTTCGATATCTTTCTGTCGGACAGCGGTCACTTGACCGATAACTAGCCGGCGGGGGAAGTTGCCTCCCAATCCGGAGGTGAGGACTAGATCACCTACCTTCACCTCCTCTCCTTGTTGGATGTACCGCATCACTACTCCTCCGCCCGGCTTCCCCTGGACTACCCCTGTGGCTCTGGAGTTCTGGATTAAGGCGTTAACTGAACTGGAGGCGTCGGTGATGAGAAGTACTCTAGAGGAGCGGGGATAGGTTTCCACCACCCTTCCCACTAGCCCTTGGGAAGTGACCACCGGCATCCCTACGGCTATCCCATCGCTGTTACCTCGGTCGATGGTGATATACTCCAGCAAGTTGCTGGGGTCGCGGCCGATCACCTGGGCAGGGAGTAACTGGTAGTCGGGATTCGCCTCCTTGAAGCCCAGTTGCTGGCGCAGGGTTATGTTCTCGATCTCCGCTTCGCGGAGGCGGACATTCTCGATGACCAACTGATCAACCAACTTCTGCAACTCCTCATTTTGGCTTCTCAACGTTTCTAGCTCTTGAAAGTAACGACCCAGGTGGGCGAACCTCTCCCCTAAGGAATCGAGCCCCTGTTGGAGGGGGAAAAACAGCTGGGCCACAACGTTCTCTACCGGCTTTAGGAGATGAGTGACCTCTAAGGTTAGAAAAGCCAGGATGAGCAGCAGAAAAAGTAGAGCCGCGGGGGTGCCTCGCAAGCGGGACAACGGACGCTCCTTCCTCAGCCTCGCCGGGGCGTAGCGCTCCTTTGGGTGGTCGTCAGAACATGGCGAAGCGTATCCAACTCCTCCAGCACCTTGCCGGCACCACGCACCACGCAGGTCATAGGATCCTCAGCCACATAGACCCGCATCTTTGCCTCTTCGGAGAGCCGCTCCGCCATCCCTTTCAGAAGGGCCCCTCCCCCGGCCAAGGCGATCCCCTGCTCCATGAGATCGGCCATCAACTCCGGAGGGGTTTGATCGAGGGTTGTCTTCATGGCGTCGATGATTGCCTCCAGAGCGGGAGAAAGAGCCTCTCGGATCTCTATGCTGGAGATCTCCACCGCCTCCGGCAAGCCGGAGATGAGGTTGCGGCCCCGGAGGAGCATGGTCTGCTCCTCTGGGAGGGGATAAGCGGAGCCTATGGCCATCTTCACCCTCTCCGCGGTCCTCTCTCCGATGAGGAGGTTATATTTCTGACGGGCGTATTGGACTATCCCCTCATCCATCTCATCCCCCGCTACACGGATAGAGGTGGAAACCACGATGCCGCCCAGGGATATGACTGCCATCTCCGAGGTGCCACCACCGATATCGATGACCATGCTTCCCACCGAGTCGTTCACCGGCAGCCCCGCTCCGATGGCGGCCGCCATGGGCTGCTCGATGAGATACGCCTCTCGAGCCCCAGCGCTAATACAGGCATCGTGCACCGCTCGCTTCTCCACCTCAGTGACCCCGCTGGGGAGCCCGACCACCACCCGGGGTCGGGGGATAGGAAGGAGTACCTTCTCGTGGATCTTCTGAATAAAGTAGTGGAGCATTCGCTCGGTGATGTCGAAATCGGAGATGACGCCGTCCCTCAGGGGACGGATAGCCACGATATTGGCCGGGGTCCTTCCCACCATCTCTTTGGCTTCCTGGCCGATGGCCAAGATCTTCTTACTCTTCGTCTCTATAGCCACCACGGAAGGCTCGTTGATGACGATCCCCTGCCCTCGCACCAAAACCGAGGTGTAAGCGGTTCCTAAGTCGATGCTGACATCCCGGGAGAAAAGGCCCAAGATGGCGTTCAAAGGGTTAAACACGGATCTCTCCTCTCTAATTGCCCTTTCCATATAAGAGGGTACTTCTCGCCAATTATACCACAAGAACCACGAGCAAAAAAGGGGC
>CAZERB010000130.1:0-3595 GCA_964514645.1 uncultured Anaerolineales bacterium | reverse complement strand
GTGGGCCTCAACCCCTATCTCCTGGAGATGGCCAATATCCGGGAGCAATGCAGTTGGGTCCATCTCCACGACAGGGAGGCGGCTACAGCCAAGGCGAAAGATATCGTCAAGATCGCCGTCGCCAGGACGCGGCTTCTGGAACCTCAGGTAGAGATGGAGGTGCCGGTCACCAAGGCGGCTCTGGTTATCGGCGGGGGAGTGGCCGGAATCCAGGCGGCCTTGGATCTGGCCGAGGCTGGTCATCAGGTATACCTGGTGGAGAAGGAGCCTTCCCTCGGGGGGAAGATGGCCCAACTGAATAAGACCTTCCCTACCATGGATTGTTCCATATGAATCCTGGGCCCTAAGATGATGGATGTCGGTCGACATCCGAGGATAAAACTCCTGGCCTACAGTGAAGTGGAGGAAGTATCGGGCTATGTAGGCAATTTCAAGGTTAAGGTGCGCAAGAAAGCCCGGTACGTCGATGAGGGAGAGTGTACCGCTTGCGGCGACTGTGTTGACGTCTGCCCGGTGATCATGCCCGATGAGTACCAGGTGGGCCTCTCCTCCCGTCGAGCTATCTATATCCCCTTCCCTCAGGCTGTGCCCTCTTCTTATATCATCAATATCAAGGAGTGCTTGGGGGTTCAGCCTATCGCCTGTGGGAAATGCGCCGAAAAGTGCGATAAGGATTGCATCGATTTCGATATGAAGGACCAGGTCGTGGAGTTGGAAGTGGGGGCCATCATCGTGGCCGTGGGTATGGAGGTCTACGACCCCACCCCCTTGGATGAGTATGGTTACACCCGTTTCGAGAACGTGATCACCACCTTGGAGTTCGAGCGGCTGATAGACTCCGGGGGGCCTCTTGCGGGCCATTTTGCCCGTCTCACTGATGGGAAGGTGCCCAAACGGATAGGGTTCATACAATGTGTGGGCTCGCGCGCCGAGCGGAGGGGCAACCCTTACTGTAGCAACATATGCTGCATGAACACGGTGAAAGATAGCCTGCTTTTGCGGGACCATTACCCTGAAGTAGATATCACCGTCTTCTACTTGGACATGCGGGCCTTCGGCAAGGGGTTTGAGGATCTCTATAAGCGGAGCAAGGAGGCAGGGGTGAGATACGTGCGGGGGCTCCCTGGGGAGGTGAAGGAGGACCCGGAGACGAGGAACCTCTTGGTGACGGTAGAGAACACCACCGCCGGCCGACTGGAAGAGCACGAGTTGGATATGCTCGTCCTCTCTGTGGGGCTAGAGCCCCGAGAGGATAGTAAGATGGTGCAGCAACTCTTGAGCCTCTCGCGGACGAGCGATGGTTTCTTCTTGGAATCCCACCCCAAACTGAAGCCGGTGGATGCTCCCACACGAGGGGTGTTCTTGGCCGGTTGCGCTGAGGGGCCCAAGGATATCAAGGAGAGCGTCACCCAAGCCAGCGCCGCCGCCGCTAGGGCCCAGATCATCCTCAACCAAGATAGGATCTCCGTAGAGGCAATAACCCCTATCATCGATCGTGACTTATGTAACTTTTGTGGCCAGTGCGCTCGCGTTTGCCCCTATGGGGCTATCGTCGATGTGGATCCGAAAAGGAAACTCCCCGCACGGGTCATCGAGGCGGCTTGCGCCGGTTGTGGCACTTGTAGTGCTGAGTGCCCTGTGGGAGCCATTAACCAGCGCCATTTTGGCGATGAGCAGATTTTCGCCCAACTTGAGGCTATGCTGGGAGAGAGGCCAGAGGAGAAGATCGTGGTCTTCGCTTGCAATTGGTGCTCCTACGCCGGAGGCGATATGGCCGGCGTCTCCCGGCTGCAGTATCCTCCCAGCGCCCGGATCATCCGCACCATGTGCAGCGGACGGGTGGGGGAGAGGCTCATACTTAGGGCTTTCGCTTTAGGAGCGCTCATCGTCCTTGTCTCCGGCTGTCACTTTGCCGACTGCCATTATATCAACGCCAACCGGTGGACCCAGAGGCGAGTGGAAAGGCTCTGGGACAAGTTGGAAAGGGTGGGCATTCGGCCGGAGAGGCTACAACTAGAGTGGATCTCCGCCGCCGAGGCTCAGAAGTTCGCCCACACTATGCGCGAACTGGAGGAG
This sequence comes from uncultured Anaerolineales bacterium, assembly GCA_964514645.1. Taxonomy (GTDB): domain Bacteria; phylum Chloroflexota; class Anaerolineae; order UBA7937; family UBA7937; genus UBA7937. The sequence goes on along the minus strand of CAZERB010000130.1, from coordinate 1,519 downwards.
ATGAGGAAGCAAGTTACTTTGGAGGAGATAGAATATACCAAGCAAGTGTTAGCGGAGAAGGTGTAAGATGGCCGAGGAAGCGAAGTTCAAATGTCTTCGTTGCGGTCACGAGTTTGTAGCCACTTATGATAAAGATAACCCTCAGGAACAGGCCTGCCCCAAATGTAGGAGCAACAGCGTTCGGCTGATAAAGAGGTAGGGGCGAGGCTCCCTCGCTTGCCATGTGCCAGGGCAGGTACAGAACCTTGTCCTTATATACCGTTGTTAGGAGGAATATCATGGTCGTTGAGGTCGCCATCTTCACCGTCAAGGAGGGCCTTGAGGAAGAGGCCCTCAAGAGATTCAATGAAGTCAAGGCGATGAAGGAGAAGCAGCCTGGCTACAAGAACGCCTGGGTCAAAAAGTCGGTGATGAAGCCGCGAAGTTATCTAATTACCAGTGAGTTCGACACCTGGGAGAAGCTGGGTGCTATGAGGCAGAAGGCTCGGGCCTATATGGAAGAACAGCCGCTCTTGCCTTACCTTGAAAGCGAGCCCATATACGACTGCTTTGAATAGTTCGCCTTCCGCTGGCCCCCTATCAGCAATAGAAAAGCCCTCCCATCATGGGGAGGGCTTCATCTTCTCGAAAGCGTTTCTATCAATAGAGTATCTGGCTGAGGAACTGCTGCGTCCTCTCCTCCTTGGGGTTCTTGAAGAGTTGCTCTGGCGTCGCCTCCTCGATGATCCGTCCTGCATCTAAGAAGATCATCCGGTCGGCGGCGGCTTTGGCGAACCCCATCTCGTGGGAGACCACCACCATGGTCATCCCCTCCTTGGCCAAGTCGAGCATCACATCGAGCACCTCTTTGATCATCTCCGCATCCAGAGCGGAGGTGGGCTCATCGAAGAGCATGATCTTGGGATTCATAGCCAGGGCCCTGGCGATGGCCACCCGTTGTTTCTGCCCACCGGAGAGTTGGGCGGGATAGGCATCAGCCTTCTCCGGTATCCCTACTCTCTCCAGGAGTTCCATAGCCACCCGTTCCGCCTCCTCCTTTTGGCGTTTGCGGACCTTCTCCTGAGCCAGGGTCACATTCCCTAGAACTGTGAGGTGGGGGAAGAGGTTGAACAATTGAAAGACCATCCCCACTTCGGCGCGCACCAGATCTATATTGGTCTTGGCATGGGTGACGGGGATGCCATCGACGATGATCCGGCCGCTGTCGGCTGTCTCTAGGTGGTTGATACAGCGGAGAAGGGTGCTCTTCCCCCCGCCGCTGGGGCCGAAGATGAAGCATACCTCGCCTCTCTTCACCCTCAGACTCACATCTACCAGGGCTTCAACTTTTCCAAAACCCTTATATAAATGCTCGATGATGATGATGTCGTCATCGATAGGCAGCGGCCCGGTCATGCTACTCTTCAAAAGCCATCCTCCTCTCCATGTACTTCACCAGTAGAGAGAGGCCGAGGGTCAAGATGAGGTAGAGAAAGGCGACCGTATTCCAGGTCTCGAAGGTGCGGAAGGTTCGAGCCCG
>CAZERB010000129.1:0-3666 GCA_964514645.1 uncultured Anaerolineales bacterium | reverse complement strand
AGGCTCGTCTGACACCTGTTCCACGATGGCCACTTTGTGCCCGGCCCCGATGAGTTTGGCGATATACCCATCGGCGGCGTGGTGGGGCACCCCAGCCATAGGGACTCGCTTACCCTTGGAGACCGGCCGAGAGGTGAGGACGATATCGCATGTCTGAGAGACCATCTTCGCGTCCTCGTCGAAGGTCTCGTAGAAGTCGCCCAGCCGGAAGAAGACGATAGCGTCGGGGTACCGCTTCTTGATCTCTAGATACTGTTTGCGCATAGGGGTAGACATACAAACCACCCTTTGAAAACAAGGTTGTCAACTCTTCTATCTTAACACCATTTCGCCGTTTTGGCTATACAAAAAGGCCGATCGTGAGTGATCAGCCTATATCGACCTTCTCGCAGTCTCAGATGTTTCCATCTGGCACATTTTGGGTGGTCTTGGCTGTTACGTTAGTTCGCGCTGTCGCATCCCGCCGCCAGGAGTAACTTCAGCCAGCACGATTTGTCTCGTCAAGGGGTCGTATCCGGGCTCTCCAGCGCTCCCACCACCTCCAAGAGCGCCTTGTTTACAATAGCCACCTCACCGGAGAACTCGATCTTGGGGAAAAGGGTGAAGATCACCCGGGCCTCGGTCATGGGAACGAAACGGCCCACCTCCCTCACTAGAAGCATCTGCAAACTGCCCGTCCCTCTAAGATGTAAAACCCCTGAAACCTCATAAGAGGGCAGGGTGAGCACCACCTCGTGCGGCCTCTTCTCCACATATTTGAAGATGCGGCTCTCCACACCGTTGGCCCTCTCCCCCTCGGCGATGACGAAAACTATCGCCTGCTTCATGAGAACCGCCGCGGGGTATCTATGGATCACCTTCTGGGGTTCGATGACCCGCGATACCTCCACACCAGTCAATTCAATGGAAGAGTATAACTCATCGTTAAGAATATCGGTAAGCCGCCTATCGTTGGTATCGATCTGCCCTCTGACGCGGTGCTCATGGGTGAAGAAATTGGCGCTGATAAGCTGCGGGGGCATTCAAACCTCCAGACTTTTTCCTCATTATAGTTGAGGGCCACGCCTTAAGCAATAGGAGAAAACGGCTATCTCTGGCCCTTGTATCGTCGCCCTGGAGATGCTATAATCGCTCACACTTAGTCTTGAGGTGGGATGGTGAAGGGAAGGTTTCTAGAGCGACTAAGGGAGGTGGAGAACCTCCTCGGCGACGGAGCCATGGGGACCATGCTCCAGGCCGCTGGGTTGGAAAAGAGGCACGCTCCTGAGGAATGGAACCTGAGACAACCGGAGAGAATCTTAGCCGTGCATCGCGGGTATATAGCCGCTGGTTCGGAGATGATAGAGACCAATAGTTTCGGGGCCAACCGTTTCCGACTAGCAAAGTATGAACTCGAAGAGAAGGTCTATCAACTGAATTTTGAGGCCGCAAGATTGGCCAGACAAGCAGCGGGTGAGGCTCTAGTGGCCGGCTCCATGGGGCCCACGGGGGAGTTCTTCCCCCCTTTGGGGAGCCTCACCTCCGAGGAGGCGATAGAGGCTTTCGCTGAGCAGGCCAAAGGGTTAGCCGATGGTGGAGCCGACCTTCTCATCATCGAGACCATGGCCGACCTCAAGGAGGTGGAAGCGGCCATAAAGGGAGCACGGGAAAGCACCGATTTGCCCCTTGTCTGCACCATGACCTTCGACACCAAGTTACACACCGTCATGGGGGTCAGCCCCAAGAAGGCGGCAGAGAGCCTCAATAGTTGGGGGGTAGAGGCGATAGGGGCCAACTGCGGCACCGGCCCCCAGGAGGTGGAGAAAGTGATGGAACAGATGAAGGAGGCCTGTCCAGGGGCCGTTCTCGTGGCCCAGCCCAATGCCGGCCTCCCCCGTCTCGTCCAGGGACGCACTCAGTATGACGCCACCCCGGAGGTTATGGGCCATTACGCCCTCCGCTACACTGAACTGGGGGTGAGGATCATAGGCGCCTGCTGCGGCTCCACCCCGCAACATATCGCCGCCATGGCCCGGGCCCTGGCGAAACCCTCCACCCTTTGACCCTGTCGTCTGCCAACCCATCCGGCGAGGCAAAGTGCAACTATCCTGGATTAGAGACACGGGAACTAAGAACCTTCCTCTGGTGGTTCTCCTCTCCGTCTTTGTCACCTTGGGGCTGGTGTACAACGCCATCACTCCTCTATGGGAGGCGCCAGATGAGACAGGTCACTTTTTCTCCTGTCACGGTCATTAAAGTGGGAGGACGATGTGCTCGATCCAGATACCATCCGACCCATACTCGATGAAGCCCTACGAAACGGCGGAGATCTGGCGGAGATCTATCTGGAAGATAGGACCTCCCTCAGCCTGGAACTGGAGGAGTCCAAGATAGAGCGCGCCCTCCGTGGAGCCGACCGAGGGGCTGGCATCCGGGTCTTCTACGGAGATACCGCGGCCTACGCCTACACCGACGACCTGGCCACCCCAAGCCTACTGAGAGCCGCTAAGGCCGCTGCCTCAGCCGCCAAAGGCTCAAGTAGAACTCAGGTTTTGGATTTCACCCGCTCTTCAAGTGCCTTGGAGTTCCCCATAGAGAAACCCTTTGATAGCCTATCTGAGAGGGAGAAAGCCGAACTCCTCCATCGAATCGATCAGGTAGCCCGGGGTTACGACCCTCGGGTGAGCCAAGTCCAGGCCGGCTACCTAGAATACCGGCAACAGGTCTGGATCTATAACTCCCAGGGGCTCTGGGCAGAGGACGACCGGAAGATCGTCGAGATACGTATAGCGGTCGTGGCTCAGGATAAAGGCGTCATCCAAACTATCCATTCCGGGATCGGGGCTCAGTCGGGTTTAGAACTTTTCGACAGAATCGATTCCCTGGCAGAGGCCCAAGAGCTAGCCCAGTCGGCGGTGAGGATGCTGGATGCTCGTCCTGCGCCAGCGGGAGAGATGCCGGTGGTTATGAGCAACGCCTGGGGCGGGGTCCTATTCCACGAGGCCTGCGGCCACGCTCTAGAGGCCGACTTCATAAATCAAGGCTCCTCCGTCTTCGCTGGCCGCGTGGGTGAGAAGGTAGCCTCTTCCCTCATCACCCTCATAGACGACAGCACTCTTCCGGCTCGACGGGGCTCCTTCCGCTTCGATGACGACGGCACCCCTTCCCAGCCCACCGTCCTCATAGACCAAGGGGTTCTCAAGGGTTATATGTGGGACCTGGCAGAGGCCAGGAAAACGAAGGCGCACTCCACAGGGAACGGGCGCCGCGAGTCATTTAGATACCTTCCCCTCCCCCGCATGACCAACACCTTCATCGCTCCCGGTGATAGCGATCCGGAAGAGATAATAGGCTCGGTCAAGAGAGGGCTGTACGTCAAACGTTTGGGCGGAGGCCAGGCGGACGTGGCTAAGGGTGATTTCGTCTTCAGCATCACCGAGGGGTATCTCATAGAGGATGGCAAAATCACCGCCCCCATCCGGGGGGCCAATCTGGTGGGGAACGGCCCCGCCATCTTAAGCGAGATCGACATGGTAGGGAGCGATTTCGAGATGGACAAGGGGTTCGGCCGCTGCGGAAAGGGGCAAATGGTGCCTGTGGGTGTCGGTCAACCCACCCTTCGTATCCCTAAGATAATCGTGGGAGGCACAGAGTAGCCTATGGCTAGCGAGCAGGTTGGTGGAGAAG
>CAZERB010000128.1:0-3700 GCA_964514645.1 uncultured Anaerolineales bacterium | reverse complement strand
ATGCGGCGCGCCCTTCCTTCGGAGAATTTGGCCTCCAGTTGGTTGGTGAACAATTTAATTACGGCTAACCTCTCCGGCTCGATGAGCCTCTCGAAGGCGAGGAATTTCCTCAGCAGGTTCTCCCCCAGTTCCCTAGAGTAGTAATCGGTGAACTCCCAAGCCATAAGAGCGCTCTCGTAGTCCACGGGGCCAAACTGAGCGACGAGTTCCCGCTGGACAGCATCGAAGAGGGGCTTTCGCTCCGAAATCATCCCCACCACCAACTTCACCGGAGGGTGTTTTTTAGCCTCTCCCACCCTTAAAACCTCTTACCTTCCTCAGGATGCCGAACGCACTCCCCTGCCCTGAGGATCCTGTCACACAGTTCGCTCCCCAAGAGGGATAGGAGATCCACGGGCAGGTAATGGCCCGCCGAGGCGTCAAAAAGGACCTGGGCTGTAGGGGGGAACTCCTCATCGCCTGTCCAGTAGATTACAGCTAGAGGCAGTCGGGGTAGGGCCAGAAAGGAGTAGGCCGCATCGCCCAAGTCCCGCCGCTCGCCGCCGGCCCTCTCCGCCGCCCGCCGGAAGGCCTCTACGTCGTTTCCGAAATGTTTGGCTAATCTATCGCCGGAGTAGCCTTGGGAAGCCCGATGATAGAACTCTCCTCCCTCGATCTCCCGCAGGGAGACCCAGCGGTCGGCTAAAGGTTGGCCATCGGCGGTGCGCAGGTAGTGAAGGAATAACCCCTGTCGCCAGAGGGAGCAGATCTCCCCGCTCTCCTCTTCATAGGCTATGAAGTCGGGGTAGGTGACCAGATAAACTTGGCCCCAGAGGGTGAGCCGCAACTCTCCCCTTTCCTCATCTAACCATTTATACTTAGCCCCGCTTCGAGTAGCCAAAACCACAGGGTCGGCTCCCTTTACCTCGGCACGGGCTTGCCTTATGAAGGGAAGAAGGGAATCTGCTTTCGAGTGAATCACCTCCGCACTCTCAAGGTAGTGCCGAAATTTAGCATAGTTTTGACTCTGCCCATTGGCTATTATACTTCCCCAAGGTAGTCGTAGCAAGCCGCCCACGACAGTAGTACTATTGTCTCGTTGACAGCGACCTCTCTGGTTGCTAGAATGGAAAGTGGGGTAGGGACAAGGAGCCCCGGTTGTCATAAGGGGTAAGGAAAATGGCTGCTTTGCAATTGGAGGAGATGCCCGTCGAGCTTTTCACCGCCCACAGTCGCATCATGGGGAAATACCGTACTAGACATATCTATATCCGCGACGCCCTCAATGAGGCGAAAGAGAGTTACCTGGACCTGCAAGCCGTGAGCATCGACTACCTGGAAGATGCTCAACGACCATCGGTCTCTAGCGTTGAGGCTCGCCTTGATAAGGATGCTATTATCTTGGCTATTCCCCATCGGGTTAAGGGCCATACCGAGGCTATCAAACGTAGGGCCTTTCTTGCTCAGGCGGGCAAGTCAGAGGACCGACTTCTCATCTCCGCCCCGCCTTTTCAAATCAGCGGGAACCTCAAACTGGCCCGAGGCTATAACGTGAAGGATGCCCTCAACCGGATGGAGGAGACATTCATCACTCTCAGTGAGGTGGCGGTGCGGTATCTGCCTTTTGCCTCCGTCTCCTTCACTGTGCAAGAGATAGTGGTCAACCGCGACCATATCCAGATGGTCTGCGCTGGCTTCCATGAGGACCTTGAGGAACTCAAGAGACTGCCTCATCTGCCCAGCGGTTGATGGAGAGCGGCTGTCGAGAGACGCTCTCAAGATATGCCTCGCTGCCTCCCCCAGTGCATTTTAGGGTTTTTTGACGGGAGTAGTTGCTCTTCGCCTCACTAGATCTCCTTGGCTAACTTTTTCGTCAGCCAACCACATCGAAAGTGTTGAAGAAGTCAATCTGGGGCCTTTGGTGGAGTACCTAAGAATTCTCGCCATTTCAAGGGTGAGAATTATGCGATAGAGTCATTGTCTTACTGGATAGATACTATGTTGCGCCACATTCGTAGTTTCGAGGCCCTTTTTCAGCCCTCTCCACGGTTTGAGTTGATTATTTGAGTAAAATATGCTATAATTGGGCTTTGAGTAAAGTAACCGATCGGACGGAGTAAGGACTCAGCGGATCGCTCAAGATTTGTCTTTGGTCTCTTGATTCGCCGATGCGGAAGTGTCGGCCTTTTCTTTGGCGGTCTCAACGTCCCGGGCAGGTGAGGTTGAACTGCCTCTCTTCTGGTCGAAGATCGACCGAGGTGAAAAACATAGCATGGAAGAACTGGTGAAAGAGAGACTCCTAGAAAAGGGGGAGGAACAAGGCTATCTCGCCTTGGAAGATATCCTCCAGGAGTATCCGGACGCCGAGTCTCATATCGAGGAGTTAGGCGATCTCTATTCCCTCCTAGAAAGGGAGGGCATACCGGTCATCGATGCTGAGGAGGCAGTGGAGGAAGTTGAGCCCTCCGATGGAGAGATGGAGGCGGTTATTGACCTGGAGGAGATAGATCTGGAGAACCCCCTTGCTCTCTACCTCAGGGAGGCGGCTAACCACTCCATCCTGGACGCAGAGGAGGAGATCGCTTTGGTGAAGAAGATGGGGGCTGGGAAGAGGGCCCAAATGCGTTTGGACCAGGGAATCTCCCCAGAAGAGCACCCCATCCTGGAGCGCCGGGTAGAAGAGGGGGAGGTGGCACGCCAGCGCCTCATCCGTTCCAACCTCCGCCTGGTGATAAGTATCGCTAAGCGGTATCGAGGACAAGGCCTCACCTTCTTGGACTTGATCCAAGAGGGGAACGTAGGGCTCATGCGAGCGGTGGATAAGTTCGACTACCGCCAAGGGAACAAGTTAAGCACCTATGCCACTTGGTGGATCCGTCAGGCTATCACCAGAGCCCTTTCCTACCAGAGTCGCACTATCCGGCTGCCGGTACATATGGGAGAGCGGTTGCGTCGAGTAAGACAAGTCTCGGGGCAATTGGAGCGGGAACTGGGCAGGAAACCCGAACCCGAGGAGATAGCCCAACTCCTCGATCTGAGTCCAGAACAGATGGAAAGGGTGCTTAACGCTCCCACCCATACCATCTCCTTGGAGAAGCCAGTGGGCGAGGACGGGGAGAATCAACTGGGTGAGTTCATAGAGGATGAGGAGATCCCTCCACCTGTGGATTTGATCCTTGACGAGGAGTTACATGAACAACTGCAAGAGGTGCTCTGGAAACTCCCTTCTCGGGAGAGGCGGATAGTAGATCTCCGCTTCGGCCTCAGCGACGGGGATCCTCGCACCCTCCAGGAGATAGCCGAGGAGTTCGGTTTGAGTCGCGAAAGGATCCGCCAGATCGAAGGGGAGGTGCTAAGAAAACTTCGTCACCCCCACTTCAGTAGGAAATTGAGGTCTTACCTCAACTGAAAGTTAGATCTTTGACGAAATTAAGGAGGTATCAGGGTGGAAGAGAGGACGAAGGGGGTAGTGAAATGGTTCAACCCCGCAAAAGGGTACGGCTTCATCCAGCGCCCCAACGGCGAGGATGTCTTCGTTCACTTCTCGGAGATCCGGATGGAAGGGTTCAAAACCCTCAATGAGGGGGAAGAGGTGGAGTTCACCCTTCAAGAAGGCGAGAAAGGCCTTCAGGCTGTGGATGTAGTCAGGCTACACGCCTACCCCGCCACTATGGGAGACGAAGGCTAAGATACACCCTTGACCATGAAAGAAGCCCCGAGT
>CAZERB010000127.1:0-3751 GCA_964514645.1 uncultured Anaerolineales bacterium | reverse complement strand
CACCTCCCGCATGATCTTCGCCATGGCCTTCGACCGGCTTCTTCCGCCCAAACTGGCCGACGTGAACGAGAGGTGGCACTCGCCTTGGAATGCCATCATCTTCACCTCGGTGATCACCATCGTCCTGGGATGCACGGCGGAGTCCGGTGTCCTGGGTGCCATATGGCCGGGGTCCTTCCTGGCCAGAGCCACCTCGGCCCTAGCCGTGGGCGTCACCGACTTGTGGGATGTCCTCTTCTTCGGCATCGTGGCCATAGCCGCTATGCTCTTCCCCATCATGAAGCCCGACATCTTCGCGCGGTCGCCATTCCGTCTGAGCCGCACCTGGACCATCGCCCTGGGAGCGTTGGCGGTGCTGGGCAACCTCTTTGCCTTCTACGTGATCTCGAAGGCCATGAATTTCTTCGGGGATCCCATGGCTCTCCTGGTCTCGGGTCTTGTGCTGGTCAGTGGCATCGTCATATACTGGTACTACAACAATGAGGCCCGCAGGACCGGCGTCGAACTCAAGACTATCTTCACCGAGATCCCGCCCGACTAGTTCGGGCCCGCGCTCCATTGGCGGCTAATCGGAGGCAGCCCCCCAAGGGGCTGCCTCCGTCTTGAGGATTGAGGAGTGATAGAAGAGTACCTGCTCCGTTTGGAAAAGAACCTCATGGTGGGTAGCGCACGATGGGTCGCCGATTTCCGGGAGTCCTTCCGTGGCTACCAGATAGAGGGTGCACGTTTTGATATGATGGTCAGGGGAGGGATGAAGGCCAAGGGCTTCTTACTTTCGCGCCTCTTCTCCTTTCTAGTTCTGCCCAATTATCAGGTCGCCTGCTTCGTCTACTCCCATGACCTGGAGGCAAATGCCTTGCGTAACCTGGTCAAAGGACTACTGAAACATATAAAAGAGATAGATGTGGATTGGGCCTGGTTGGTTATCCCTAAAGAGGGGCCCTTCTCCACGAAGACCCAGCGCATGGTGGAGAGCATTGACTATCGAGAACTAGGCATCGCCCTGGTGGATGTAGCCGGCCGGGAAATCGTCACCAGTTCGTCCTATGTAGGAAAACGCATGCGCGAGCACGTTAAGTGTTTCCCATGAAAAAGAGGATCGCCCCTTTGCAAATCGGTAGCCTGGCGCGCTCCATCTTCGCTGCCCTCCTCCTCCTCACTCTGCTCTGGTCGTTAATAAGTCGTCTCTTCCTTGGCGATATTCTCATCAGTCGACCCCTGCTTGTAGCAAACCTGGTACTCTCCGCTATCCTGGGTTGGTTCTTATACCGTTACTATATCCGTATCGTTTTCTTATATGACGATGAGGGCTTCGAGTTGCATAAGGGCCAGAGAATCATCGGGGGTAAGTGGGGGGAATTTTCTACTGTATCGCTAGTTCACGTGGGAGGAGGGAATTTCGTCATCCGGCTCTATAGAGATGTAGAAGAATTTCTTGACCTTCCGGCCTCAGCCCTACGCCTAGACCCCCACCAGTTCCGCTTCGAGGTGATGAAGTTCATGGGGGAAAACCCCACCAGGCCCTCAAATGAAAAGAGGCTGAATAACTTTCCAGCCTCTTAACTCCGGACAAGAAACCTCTTTCTCTACCCTTCTACCCTCTGTAGTCTGGTAATCTTAGGTCCGTTGATCTCCACCAGATAGCCCTTGAAGATCCCCTCCCCATATTCGCTCCCTGGGTTTAAGCATTGGGTGCGGCCGATCTTCACATAGCCCGGGCTCTCGTGGATATGGCCGTGCAAACCCAAGAGGGGGTGGTACTTCTCGATGATCTTGCGCACCGCCTTGGAGCCTACGGGGATCATCTGCGGCCTGCCGCCTACCACCATAATGTTGAGATCTTTATCCACCATAGGCGCGTAATCCAACTGAGAATCCCAGGGGGGGACATGGATGCAAAAGACAGCGGTATCCATCTTCTTCACCTTGGCCACCACCCGCTCCAACTTCTCCTCCAGTTCCTCCTCCGAACACTCCCGAGGGGAGTCGAAGGGGGTGGGGTTCGACCAACCGAAGCAGAGGACCTCGTGTTCGCCGTCCAGGTCTATGACATCTTCCTCAGCAAAGGTCACATAGGGACTTTGCTTGATCGTTTCATCAATGGCTAATTTGTCGTCGTTGCCCGGGCTGAGGATGACCCGGCATTTCTCAGGGACCCGCTCCGGGATGAGAGTCATCCAGAGAGCTACGATCTCGCATTCCAGCTTTTCGAAGAGGTCTTCGCGGTATTGCACCTCTGTGCCAATCCTCTCCGCCTCCTCTGGGGTGGTGATGTAGGGGAGATAGGAGAGCATCCTCACCTGCTTGGCGAAGTCCGGGATATCTCCCTCGGTGAGGGAATAATCTTTATCCAGGAGATGAGACTTATATCTCCCATCGGCTTGCTTGATGATGGGTACCATCAGTTTGCCTGTCATGTCGCCACTAAGGATGAGGGCATCCAGATCGTAGATCTTAGCAGTATTCAAGAACTTCCGCCATACCGTCTCCGAGCCATGGAGATCGGTGGCGAACATGAACCTCGTCCTGGCCATTATCTATATACCTCCTCCACTACGTTGTACCATTTAGCCTTCGGCCCGATCCTGGCGCGAGCCTTCCACTTGAAGGATTTGGGCGCCTCTTCGATCATGGTCAGCAATCCATCTATACGGGCAGCGACTAACTCCCTATCCTCCTTCGTAAGAGCGTCGAACTCGCCCAAGAAGGCTTTCACCTTGTTTAAGTTGGTAGTAACGGTGTAATAATACCCCCAATCGTCGGATAATACCTTGGAGATGTAGGTCCCGTTCACCATCTCCTCCTCCCGGTCACCTACATCGTGCTCCAAAAGAAGGCAGGTGGTATCCTTTATATCTTTGAGGTTGATCTCCACAATCTGCATCTTCTCCAAGACGATGTCAGCCAGAGCGATGGTGGGGCTATCCAACTCCAGCCGGCCCCGGAAATCGACCTTGTGGCACATGTGAAGGGCGTCGAAGAAAACATCCACCTGCCAGCCCTTCTCCTCGCTCCAGTAGATGTGGCGATACTGCCCAGCCGGGGAGGCGATGAGGCGTTCGTAGGGCGTATAGCCCAGATCGGTGAAGAAATTCTTCATCTTGGGGCGAAATTTCCCATAGGTTACGAGGTCGATGTCGGTGAGGGCCCTCTTCATCCCCTCGAAGAGATAGCGACAATTGGGACAGTGATGCTGTACCGCGATGGCTCCCAACAGTCGGAAGGGGATGCCTACCTCCTCGCCCCGCTTCACGATGTTCAGCGCCTCGTTATAGAAGCGCGCTTCCCGTTCTGGATCTATAGCCTCCATGATTGCTCCTCCCTATCGAATCTTCTGCCTCCTCTACTAATAGCAAAACCCCCTTCCTTGGCACGATGCAAGCAACCGCTCTGTCCGCCTGCTTCTTCGCGGCGGAAAGATAACGGTTCGTTCCATCGTCGCAAAATAGGGGGTAATCACCGCGCTGCCACAAGCGAGAGACGGGCAAGAAAACAGGCCAATCGCCTTCTAAAGGTGCAGGGATGAATCGCCTTGCAGGTAGGCTATAACATGTTAACAGTATATTGAATCTCCTATTATTTGTCAAGTATCACCAAGACCAAGAGAAGAAATGCCCCAATAAAGCCACGCTCAGAAGCGCCAGGAGAAGGAACTCGAAGATCAGAGAGCGGTCGAGCCTCCTGGTGAGGTGCTGCCGGACCAAGGCGGTGATCAGGTAGAAGGTTAAGAGGAGAGCGCTACCCCCAGCCA
>CAZERB010000126.1:0-3756 GCA_964514645.1 uncultured Anaerolineales bacterium | reverse complement strand
CTCCTCAGCGCTATGGCCCTTCTCCACCTTGGGCTGGCCAGACGATACCGAGGATTTGCGCTACTTCTACCCCACGACAGTGATGGAGACGGCCTACGATATCCTCTTCTTCTGGGTGGCCCGGATGATCATGATGGGGTTGGAGTGTGCGGGTGATATACCCTTCCGTATCATCTATCTGCATGGCCTAGTCAGGGACGAACATGGTGAGAAGATGAGCCGCTCCAAAGGGAACGTCATCGACCCTTTGGAAGTGATGGACGAGTACGGCACTGATGCCTTGCGCTTTACTCTCATGACCGGCAGCACTCCAGGCAACGATATGAGGCTCTCTATGCAGCAAGTGGAGGCTAGCCGCAACTTCGCCAACAAGATATGGAACGCCGCTCGCTTCGTGACCAGCAACCTGCCTGAGGAGTACGGCTTGCCTGAAGGCGATCCCTGGGAGCGTGACCTTACCCTACCCGATCGTTGGATCCTTAGTAGGCATAACCGTCTCATAAGGGAGGTGAACCGCCTCATGGAAGGGTATCAGGTCGGCGAGGCGGGGCGTCAGATATACGACTTCTTTTGGGGGGAGTATTGCGACTGGTACATCGAGGCCAGCAAGGTGGCTCTCTACGGCGATGACGAGAAAGCGAAGGAGAGGGCACGCCACGTTTTAGTCTATGTTTTGGAGCGCACTCTCCGGCTCTTGCACCCCTTCATGCCTTTCGTCACCGAGGAGATATGGCAACACCTTCCCCATGAGGGGGAGAGCATAATGGTCGCTCCTTGGCCCGAGGCGGGGCCGGTAGACGAGGAGGCGGAACAGGCTCAACAAGAGATCTGGGATCTCGTTCGGGCTATCCGCAATCGTAAGGCCGAGGAGAGATGGCCAGCAGGGGAGAAGCCTTCTGCCTGGACGCCTCCTGGTCCCCATGTTGACTTGCTGAAATTTCAGAAGAATGTCATCGAGCTATTGGCAGGGGTGCAACCTTTTGTGGTAGGCATCGAATCCTCATTCCCCGGTAACCCTATCATCTCCGGTGAAATTCTGGTCTATGTGATTATGACCGTGCATCCCGAAAGGGAAGAGAGAAGGTTGATGAAACAACGGGACGAAGTGGAGCGCGAGATTGCACGCTCGGAGAGACTCCTGGCCAACCCTGGCTTTAGAGAGAAGGCCCCCAAAGAAGTGCGTAAGCGGGAGGAGGAGAAACTGGCTAGCCGCAAGAAGGGGCTGGAGCGGATTGAGAAGGAATTGAATTGGCGTCGGGGGAAAGACTTCGAGCAATTTGTGAGGCTTGAGTGAGAGTTATCGCCGGAGTAGCCAAGGGTAGACGGCTGAAATCTCTGCCTGGCTCCGCTACGCGCCCCATCACCGACCGGGTGAAGGAAGCCCTTTTCGATATCTTGGAGCCTAGGCTGGAGGGGGCGCATTTTCTCGATCTTTTCGCTGGCACGGGGAGCGTGGGCATAGAAGCCCTCAGTCGGGGAGCGGAAAGAGCCGTCTTCGTGGATCAGGGTCGAAAGGCGGTTGAGTTGATCAAGGAGAACCTCGCTCTTACCGGCTTGACGGATAGAGCCAGAATCGTAAAGCAGGATGTCTTTCGCTTTATCCGGAAGGGGGCACCGGCCCCCTTCGATATCGTATATCTAGCCCCACCCCAATATCGAGGGCTGTGGGCCGAGACCTTACAGGAATTGGACAGCCATAAGGAGGTCTTGAAGCCTGAAGGGTTGGTCATCGCTCAAATGCATACCAAGGAATATCAGGAGTTGAGGCTTGAAACTTTGGGATTTCAAGAGCGTAGAAGATATGGGAGCACTCTGCTTTGCTTCTATTCGCCTAAGGAACGGGGGCAGGAGCCCAGTTAGGACTTTTTGGCCATTTCCCTTGACTCCCCAATTGGGGTATAATGTTTTTGATAGTTAGCCACTAGAAGGAGAAAGCGATGAGTAGAAAGCTCTTTATAGCGCTGATCTTTGTCGTGTTCTTAGGTCTAGTAGGGGGTGTCCAGGCTCAGGACAAGGAGTACTATTGGAACCGGCTGGACGCAGATATCACCGTGCAGAAGAACTCCGATATACTCATCACCGAGAACTGGGAACTCACCTATACGGAGGGTAGTTTCCATTCCATCTATCGTAATGTCCGCACCTCTCGCTTAGAGGATATAAGCCTGGTGGAGGTCTTGGTTGACGGCCAGAAAACGGTGCCTGGCCAGGAGACCCCATATACCTATGAGACCTATTACGATGAGGACGACTACGTAATAAAGGTCTATTTCCCCTACACCCAGGATTCCACCCATACCTATGTCATCAGTTACCTAGTTCGAGGCGGTCTCCGCTTCTATGAGGGAGGAGACCAGTTATGGTGGAAGGCCATCTTCCCAGAGCATAACTTCCCCATCCGTTCCTCCACCGTGATTGTTCACCTCCCAGAGGGGGTGAACGAAGTCCAGAAGGTAGCAACTTACGGCTGGGATGCGTCCTTCGACGTGCGCGACTCAAGGACGGTGATCTTCATGGCCCAGAATATAAGCCCTGGTCGGGAGTTGGAGGTGAGGGTGCAGTTCCCTCACGGCATCGTCGAGGGAAGCCCTCCTTCTTGGCAAGCGGCGGACGATCTTAGAGTTGCAGAGGAGGAGCGTAGAGCCTCGATTCGCCCCTGGGCCAACTTAGGCTCCCTCTGCCTGGGCGTCTTCATACCGCTGGCCGCTTTCTTGGGGCTCTATATCCTCTGGTATACCAGGGGGCGGGATCGCCCTATCCAGATGCCCGCCGACTACCTGGCCGAGCCGCCCAGCGATCTTCCCGCCGGTGTGGTGGGCACCCTTTTAGATGAACGAGCCGATATGAAAGATATCGTGGCTACCATCGTCGATTTGGCACGGCGAGGGGTGATCCAGATGAAAGAGGTGGAGGAGCCGGGCTTCTTGGGGATCGGCAGCCACCGGGACATCACTTTCCTAAGGGTGGGGGCCGAGGGGAAGGAGGAAGGGCTAAGGCAGTATGAGCGCACCTTGTTGAAGAGGCTTTTCGGCCGTCGGCCTGCTGTGAACCTCTCCGATCTGAAGAACAAGTTCTACACGGCCATCCCCATCCTGCAGAAAGAGTTGTATGGAGAGGTGGTGGAACTGGGCTTCTTCACCCAGGGCCCGGAACGGACGCGCAATATCTACTACGGCCTGGGCGTGGCGGGGATGGTCCTCTCCGGGATCTTGGGTTTCTGTGGGATGGCCGCTTTGAGCGAGATCACCGGCCTGGCGATCTTCCCCTTCATCGGGCTGGGGTTAGCCTTCCTGGGTGTGGTGATCTTCGGGCGGTATATGCCTCGCAAGAGCGGTGAAGGGTCGATGGCGGCCGCCAAATGGCGAGCCTTCAAGCGATATCTGGAGAATATCGAGCGCTATACCGACCTCAAGGAAGCCAAGGACATATTCGACAAATATCTGCCCTACGCTATCTCCTTTGGCCTGGAGCAGGATTGGGTGCGCAAATTCGCCGCTGCTGGGGCCCCTGCACCCGATTGGTATATGCCTTATCCACCTCTAGTCTACGGTGCGCCAGGAGGTCGCACCAGCGGAGGGGTTGGAACCGGCGCCGGTCGGGGGCTGCCCTCCCTGCAAGGGGTGAGCGACGGTATGGCCTCCTCGCTCCAGTCGATGAGCGATGGTTTGGTCTCACTCCTCAATTCCGCTGGCTCCACCCTCTCCAGCGCTCCTAGCAGTTCGGGCGGTGGTGGTTGGAGCGGAGGCGGTGGTGGTG
>CAZERB010000125.1:0-3805 GCA_964514645.1 uncultured Anaerolineales bacterium | reverse complement strand
GAAGGATCTCTTGGGATTGGGCGATAGCCTCTTGGGCCCTTTGGGTAAAACGATCAAACGGCATCATGGCGCTCACCTCTCTTCTTTCAGGTAGGAGGCCACCAGATGAACTTTAAGCGGGCGCAAGGGGGGCCAGTTGGTTAGCCTCTCCAAAAGCACGCCCAACTTAAAGAAAAGATCGTTAAAAGCGATATATGATGGGTCTCCTACATAATGGAACTCTTCGTTTCTTAACCCCACTTGGTGTAGTTTTCCATCTAGTAGTCCTTTGGAATTGGCCCGGTAGAAAGCGGGGAAGGTATCCTTAGATTGGCGCCCATATACGGTACGCACCAGCCAGTGGCGGAGACGGGCGGGGAGGAGATGGTTAATTAAGATGGCGTAACTCCAGGCATTGGGGGTCAAAAGCAAGAGATGTCCCCTCTTTTTCAGAACCCTGGCCATTTCACGAAAGACAGCCTCTGGCTCCTCCAGATGCTCAACCACCCAGCTGCAAAGGACGACATCGAAGAAGCCTCCGGGAAAGGGCATGGTAGCCAGGCTCCCCACTACCAGTTGTTGGAGGCAGCGATGCTCTCGAAGGGAAACGAAATCGGTGTCCAGCCCCACTGCCTGCCTTACTTTCTCCACGTAGAGTTCGATCACCCCTCCTCGACCACAGCCAGCATCGAGCACCCGGGCATGGGGGGTGAGATGCCTTTTCACTAGACCCTCATAGATAGAGCCGCTATGCCTGTATCCGGGGTTCATATCTTGGTAGATGGCCCGGCATCTATTTTGCTTCTCTAGGGGCATCATCACCAAGCCTCCTAGCCCTCCAGTTGGCGCAGTCTAGAGCGTAATCGCTCGATCTCTCCCTCGAACTCAGCCTCCATCCGTTCCATTTCCGCCCTCATCCTCTCCATCTTGCGAGCCATGTTCAGGATCACCTCTACCGCGGCTAGGTTAACCCCCAGTTCATCTGTTAGGCGGGCGATGCGGTGCAACCTCTCGATATCGCGAGGCGAATAGAGGCGACGGTTCCCCTCAGAACGGGTGGGTTGCACCAGCCCTAAACGCTCGTAGTAGCGCAGGGTTTGAGGGTGTAACTCCACCATCCTGGCGGCCACGCTGATTATGTAACATGGCTCATCGTGTTTTGGTAGATGTCGGACCATTCAACTCACCTCTCTTTATGCAACCTCTTAAGTTCTTCAAATAGTTCCCGCTCCCGCGGCGTCAACTTCTGAGGCAGCCACACCTTCACTTTGGCGTAAAGATCGCCTCGTTTTTGAGGATCCTTCAGATTAGGCATCCCCTGCCTCTTGAGATGGAAGGTCTTGCCGCTTTGGGTCTCTGGAGGGATCTTCAACATGATGTCGCCTTTCAGGGTAGGCACTCTCACTTCCCCTCCCAAAAGAGCGGTATAGAGATCCAAAGGGATCTCGACATGGAGATCATCGCCCTCTCGGCTGAAGCGGGGGTGGGGAGCCACCTTAACTCTCAGATAGAGATCCCCCTTGGCCCCGCCGTAACCGCCTTCTCCGGCCATACGTATTCGGGAGCCGGTCTCCACGCCCGGCGGGATCTTCACTTCCAAACGGCGGCCATCCTTGGAGAGGATCCTAGTAGTGCCTCGGAACGCTTCCTCTAGGGTGATCTCCACCTCTTGTTCGTAGTCCTGACTTCGCTGGGGAGTGGTGCGCCCGGAAGCCTTAGGCGTGCCCCCGAAGATAGCCTGAAAGAAGTCGGAGAAGCCACCTAGACCACCCAAGGCCTCGTCTAAATCGCCATATTGCACATAGACCCGCCCTGGCTGCCCCGTGAACCACTGCCCCCAGTCGAAGCCCGAGGGGTCTCCCCCCCTCCTCTGCCACTGGCTCCAACTCGTGCCCAACTGATCATACTTCTGGCGCTTTTCAGGGTCGGAGAGGACCTCGTAAGCCTCGTTTATCTCCTTAAACCTCTCCTGGGCAGCGAGGTCTCCAGGGTTGACATCAGGGTGGTACTGGCGGGCCAGCCCGCGATAAGCCTTCCTTATCTCCTTCTGGTCAGCGTTCCTGTCGACCCTCAGGATCTTGTAGTAATCCTTGTACTCCATATCGATTAACGACCACCACTCCTATAAATATTATACCGTCTTAGCATGATTTTGTCAACTATATTGCCAATTCATTATAAGAAGACTTGACAAAGAGGACTTAACTTGTAATAATAATAAATGGAGAATCTCTAAGAAGGAGGTGTAGCCATGAGTATCACTCGTTGGGAACCTTTTAGGGATTTGATCTCCTTGCGGGAGGCTATGGACCGGCTCTTCGAGGAGAGTTGGGTACGGCCCCGCGCAGGGTGGCTCTTGCCCACCGAGGAGACCTTGGCTATCGATATGTATGAGACGCCCGACAGTGTGGTGGTGAAGACCGCAGTCCCTGGTGTCAAGCCGGAGGATATGGGCATCACCATCACCGGCAATAGCCTTACTATCGCCGGCGAGACCAAGGCCGAGGAGAAGGTGGAGGAGGAGAACTATATCCGTCGCGAGCGGCGGCACGGCCGTTTCTCCCGTTCCGTAACCTTGCCTAGCGGCGTGCAAGGGGAGAAGGCTCAAGCCACCTTCGACCACGGTCTCCTCACCCTCACCATACCCAAGGCCGAGGAAGCGAAGCCCAAGGTCATCAAGGTGAAGAGCAAGTAACTCATCGAGTCAAGGACCGGGGGACGGAGCGATCGCTCCGTCCCCTCTACTTTTACTCCAAAGTTTCCATAACTTGGTCTGTTGCCTCTTGGGGGGTGGCGTTGCCGCTCAAGACATCTACTACCGCCTGCTGGAGGGCGGTGGTTATCTCCTCCTGCGAGGGGCGGAAATAGGCCGCATCCATTTGAGGCTGCACGAAGAGCCGGTAGGCGGTATCCTCTATCGATAGGCGGAGGGCTGAGCGACTGGTCGGTAGATGACCACTGGCCTGAGCCCAAGCCGCCAGCCTCTCCGGGGCGAAGAACCATTTGACGAACTCCGCCGCTGCCGCCTGACGGCGGGGATCGGGAGTTAAGAGCACGAAGGCCCAAGGCCGAGCCATGGTGGCCGGGGCCCCGTTCTTGGTGGGGAGGGGAGCGTAGGCTACCCCGGCCCCCTCCAGGAGAAGGTGTTGGGAACTGACGTTCGCCATGGCCACTCCGCCCTCCTTGAAGAGAGCCCAGGAGTCATCGAGGCTATCCAAGGCCAAAATAGAGGGAGAGATATACCCTATCTCATATCCGTCCCTGTAAAACTCCAGCACTTGGGTTAGAACCGCCCCATCTAAATCCGGGTTCCCCTCCTCATCTACCAGGGAACCGCCCAAAGCCAGATACTGGATGAGGAAGGAATCGTTGACCGCCCCCTCTTCACCCCCGGCGGGAAAAGCGTAGGTGGCCTCCTGGCTCTGTAACTCATCCCAGGTGCGGGGTGGACTATCTATAAGGGAGGGGTTATAGACCAGATGTTCTATATCGACTTGAAAGGGAAAGGCTACGAGTTGGCCCTCCTTGCTGCTCGCCTGGCGGATGCGGGGGAAGAGATCGCGGGCTAGTTCCTCGGGGATAAGCCCATCCCAGGGCTGGAGGATCTCCTTCCCCAGCAGAAAGTCCACTTGGGAGAGGTCGATGGTCACCAAGTCAGGGAGGGTCTGGGGCGCTACGGCGCTGGCTGTGAGGAGGAAATCGAGGATGCCCCCCTTCCCGTAAGGCCGCTTGGGCACGAACTGAAGGGCGACATCGGGATGCGCCTCCCGGAAACCCTGATATATCCCCTCCATTGCCTCCCCGGTAGGAGCATCAGGAGAGGGGA
>CAZERB010000124.1:0-3817 GCA_964514645.1 uncultured Anaerolineales bacterium | reverse complement strand
ATGAAGAAGCGGAGATCGTCCCGATGGGGGCCTACGAGGGTAAGCCCCCTCTCTATTTCCTCCCTGCGCCCCTCCCTCAACCGCTGGTGGAAGAGGTTGGCGATCTCCTCTACCGGCAGTTGAGGCTGGAGCATCTGAGACGCTGGATGGTGGAGCATATCTAGGGGCAGTTGATAGGGGCTCCTTGTCCCCTCTTCTAAAGGGAGGCTGGATTTGTAAAAGAGGCGAAGGCCTTCCTCTCCCCCTGTCAACTGGAGATGGATCTCCTTAGCCAGGTCGTTCAAGGCACTCACCCCTCGCAAGCGAGCGGCTATCAGTTGGGAGCCTCTCTCCACTAACCGCTCATCCCAAAACTCCAACTGGGCGAAATCGGCCCTTTCCCGCAGGCGACGGAGGAGATGGTTCCGTTGGATGAGGAGCCGTTCATACTCCTGTAGCGCCCGAGGATAGGCCCTGTCGACCTGGGAGATGAGAGCGCTCAGATAACGGCGGCGAGGGCTGGGGGAGCCGGCTATCAGGTCCACATCCTGGGGGAGGAAGATCACCACCTTGAGCAGGCCCAAAAGGTCGGCTACTCGCCGCTTCACGCCGTTTATCCTGATCTCTTTCCCCAGGCTTCCTTGGGATGAGGGAAGAAGAGTCATCTCCAACCTTCTGAGAGAGCCTCCCTCTATATCCGCTGTCAGGCGGGCGAAGGGGAGATCCTCTTCCCAGGCCCCCCAGTTGATCAGTTGGCGATCCGCCTCCGCCTGGGGAGAAGTGGCGGCGGAGAGGTAGTAGATCGCCTCCAGGAGGTTGGTCTTCCCCTGGGCGTTGCCCCCTTGCAAAAGGGTGATCTCTTGGGGGAGATCCAACTCCAGGCGGAGATAATTACGGAAATTAGCGAGAGAGAGGTGTATCAAACGCATGGCGACCTCACTCCAGGATCTAAGGCGATTATATCATGCCCAGGGGTAGAGGCAAAGAGAAAGGAACCACTCCAGGAGTGGTCCCTTTGCTGGTTCAAGGTAGTCGGTTACGGCCATTATGAGGGGGCAGCGGTTACCGACTGATATGCATGGGCATTATCACATGGACGAAATCTTCGTCGCCCACGGGCCTGAAGACGCCGGGGCTGGAGGAGGTGCTCGTCTCTAAAGCCACTTGGGCCGAGTCTATGACATTCAAGATATCGATGAGGTACCGGCCATTAAAGGCTATCTCCATCGCTTGTCCCTCGATGGTGGCGTCGATCTGACCCACGTTGTCGCCCACCTCAGCGGCGGTGGCGGCCAAGGTGAGGCTCCCCGGCTCTCCCTCACCGGGGGTCATCTGCAGGCGGACGATGTTGGCTGCGTCTCTGGCGAAGAGTAAAGCGATCTTGGCCGCCCTCAGGAACTCCTTAGTATCTACCACTGTTCGGGTGTTGTAACCGGTGGGGATGATCTGTTTGTAATCGGGGAAGTTCCCTTCGATCAGTTGGGAAACCAGTTCTATCGCTCCTCCCAGAGCGCCCCCCGCCAAGTGGAAGAGCACCTGACCCCTGGCGGAAGGGATGGTCATCTCCACCGGCTCTTCCTCCTCGGCGGCCACTCGACCGAGTTCCTGAAGGGCCCGGGCGGGGATGATCACCCTCATCGCTTCCGAAACCGGCTCGCTCAAGGGGGCGGAACGGACGGAGAGGCGGAAACCATCGGCTGCGGCTAGCGTAAGGTTTGCTTCTTGGAAGTCGGCCAAGACGCCGGTGAGGATGGGACGGCTCTCATCGGTGGCGGCGGAGAGGGTCACCTGCTCGATCATCTGGCGCAGCACCTCCGGCTGAAGGGTTACCTTTCTATCCGCAATGGCGGTGGGGATGAGAGGGAACTCCTGGGCATCTATGACCTTTATGTTGGCCTCGGTGCGGGCGCATTTGAGGTGGAGCGTCTGGGTACGCGTCACAACTTCCAAATCGATCTGCTCAGGGGGGAGGGAAT
This sequence comes from uncultured Anaerolineales bacterium, assembly GCA_964514645.1. Lineage (GTDB taxonomy): Bacteria > Chloroflexota > Anaerolineae > UBA7937 > UBA7937 > UBA7937. Next base: position 1,862 of record CAZERB010000124.1, on the reverse strand, counting down.
TGACGAAATCAACTAGGAGCCTAGCGGGGACGGTAGTGGCCCCCTCCTCTTTTATCTTGGCCCCGATCCAGCAGGTTATGCTGGTGGAGAGATCGGTGGCCGAAAGTTTCAACTGGGACTGATCGGTAGCCAAGAGGATGTTGTGGAGTACAGGGAGGACGCTCCTCAGGCTAACCGCCCGACCGACGATAGCCAAGCCCCTAGAGAGGTTCTCTTGTAAGCAGGAAATTTTCACCTTCAGACCTCCTTTCCCTCCGGGATCGGGGAAGAATCGCCAACAGTATACAACATATCGGAGTGGAGTTCAAGAGGGGATACGCTCTGGCGCTCGGAAATCGTAGACCCCCTCTTGGGGACTCCATTCCTGGCCACACCCTGCGCAGAAGAGGGTCGTCTCCTTCTCCTGCAGAGGGGTATAACAATAAAGACAACGGAATAACGCCTTTTGGGTTTCCCCTTCCTCTTTGACGGCTTGGGCTGTGACAAAGATGCTAGGGCTCAGTTTGAGCCTCGCGGCGGGCTTTTGCAAGAGGCCATCGAGGCGGGCCAATATTCGGGGGGCGAAGAGCCGCTTCAGGAGGGGGAGGCGAAGGTGGGAGACGGCCAGTTCCTCCTCCGGGGCGAATCCGGCCTCGCGGAGAGAGGCGGAGATGTAGGCGGGGTGGAAGTTGAAATGCATATCTAGATACTCAAAAGGTTCGTGGGAAAAGGGTCGTTTCTGGGAGCGGCCCAGAAGGTAACGGAAGATCTCCCTGAGGTTACGCTTGTTGGCGTACTCTAGGATGTAAGTTCCCTTGGGCTTGAGGATGCGATGGACCTCGGCTAGGGCGGCGGGGATATCTGCTATATGGTGGAGGAGCCGCACCGTGACCGCTGTATCGAAGGCGGAGGAGGTCAGGGGGAGGCGGTAGATATCGGCGGCCAGGTAAATAAACCTGCCCTCCCCTAGCCTCTCGTGGGCTTGAAGAAGTTGGGACCTGGCGAAATCGAGGAGGATCACCCTCTTGTAGCCCTGGTAAAGGTCGGCCAACCGCCCGAAACCAGCCCCAAGGTCGACCAGGGCCTCCCCCTTTGGGGGGAGGAGCCTTCGGAGGGCGATCCGCTCTGCTGCGTCCTCGTAATCCCGGCCGGACCAAAAGACCTCATAATCGCTCCCTTCGTAGTCGCAGAGCCTATGTTTCACGTGAAACACCCCTTCAGGAAGAACCCCCTACCAAAAGGTCGTAGAGCCCTTGCAACTCCTCCTCGGAGTAGAAGTGGATGATCAACCTCCCGCCTTTCTTGCTCCGAGCAAGGATCACCCTAGTGCCCAACGCTCGCCTGAACGCCTCCTCTAGGGCTAGATCGTCCGGGGGTTTGCTCACCGGTTGGGGAGCCACCTCTGCCAATCGGCGGACCAGTTCCTCCGTCTGGCGAACATTGAGATCCCTATCGAGGATCGCTTCTAGGGCCCGCTCTTGCTGCTCGCTTTCCAGGCGGAGGAGGGCCCTGGCGTGCCCCTCGCTTATCAGATCGGCGAGGAGGGCTCCCTTTACCACCTCTGGAAGCCTGAGGAGGCGCAAGGTATTGGCCACCGTGCTTCGGTCCCTCCCCACCCTTCTGGCTATCTCCTCTTGGGTCAGGCCGAAATTATCTATCAGTTCCTGATAAGCCGAGGCGGCCTCTAGAGGGTTTAAGTCCTCCCTTTGCAGGTTCTCCACCAAGGCCAAGGCCAATCTATCGGGGGGTTCCGCCTCCCGGATTATGGCTGGTACCGTGGCTAACCCGGCCATCTGGGCGGCCCGCCAACGCCTCTCCCCAGCGATGATCTGGAACCCCTCCTCGGTTCGGGTGACGATGATGGGCTGCACTACGCCGTTCTC
>CAZERB010000123.1:0-3825 GCA_964514645.1 uncultured Anaerolineales bacterium | reverse complement strand
AGGAGAACTATACTATAGTAATTGTTACCCATATCTTGCGACAAGCGCGGAGGCTGGCTGACTACGTGATCTTCCTCTACCTGGGGGAACTTGTGGAACACGGTCCTGCCTCTGATTTCTTCAACCACCCTAAGGAAGAAAGGACTCATGCCTATATAAGAGGCGAGTTCTAATTTCACCATCACCTTCCGTAACAAACGTGTCAGGCTCTGGGGACGGAACCCAGGGCCTGAACACTACACCGAGTTTGGAGTAAGGGAGGGAGGTTTCTCACTAAGATTCAATCATAGCCCTGCTCCATCGAGATCTCACGAGCGATAACGCCTGATGCAGACAGGCAAGAATACCTATTTAGGCCACTCGTCTATGCCCACATTCAACTCTCGATAACTCAGCGCTCGGAGGTTATGAGTTGAGGAAAGAGAAGGGTGAAGACCCTCCCACCATTGATGCTCCTGGGAAATCTCAACCAAACGTGACGCGATCTTGTTTCGTTGTGTGTTGCCTCTCCTTTGACCTCTATGATATAATTTTTTTGCCCTTTTACCAAGAGATGGTAGGAGTGAACGGTTGACTGTAGAGCAGGAGACGCATACCGAAACGAAGAGAGGTGAGAGAGATAGCCTGGTCAGGCTGACCAGGCAAGGGGTTTGCAACTACGTCGGAGTGATGAAACCCCGGGAGACCGCCCTCTTGACCTTCGTGGCCATGTGTGCGGCTATCATAGCCGGTCTGGGCCATCCCTCCTGGGACCGGTTATCACTGACCGTGTTGGCCGTCCTTATGGGAAGCGCCGGTTGCAATGGCCTGACCAACTACCTCGACCGGGATATGGACGCCCGCATGGAACGGACACAAAGACGGGCTATCCCCTCCGGGCGTATCACCCCCCCGGAGAAGATGCTGCCTCTAGCCATCGGCTTGGTGGGCGGTGGCTTACTCTTGGCTCTCTATTTGAACCCCTTGGCTTTCTTTTTCGGACTGGCAGGCACCGTCGTGGTTCTAATCGCTCGCAAACGCTCTATCACCCATGTACCCCTGGGCGAGATATCGAGTTGCGCCCCGGTCCTAGTGGGATGGCTGGGCGTCAACCCAGAGTTGAACTGGACCCTATTCTTCCTTTGCGCCATCGTCTTCTTCTGGACGCCAATCCACGTCTGGAGTCTGATGACCGCCTACCGTGAAGATTATCGGCAAGCCGGGGTGTGCATCTTTCCCTTGCCCCTAGGGGTAGGAACGACCAGCAAGTTGTTACTACTCCTCTCCTTCCTTCTGTATGGCTTCTCTCTAGGGCCATATTTCACCAGCGCTTTCGGCGGGCTCTATTTTCTAGCGGCGAACGTTCTAGGCCTGGTAATGGTAGCTGCCAACGCCTATTTTCTCAAGACCGGCGCCAGCCGCGATGCCTGGAAGGTCTACAAACTATCTGCCTATCCTTACCTGGGCCTAATCTTCACTGTGATGTGTCTTGACTTGTGGATGAGGTATTAGCCTGAAGCGGTCGAATTGGAGAAAGGCCTGTAACTCACCTCCAAGCGAACCCGAGCGAATATATCTCTGTAAGGTCAAGCCGGTGAAGGCTAAGGAACTCTTGGAAGGGACAGCCTAGCATATATGCTGAAGCCATATATGTTGTGAGGGTCATCAATATAAACAAAGGGCGACCCTTCCAGTGTTGCAAAGACTCGTCTTAGGGTTGGGCAACCCCCTCCTCAGTGATGACGGGGAACTTTCGAACTGGGTGCCTCGAGCGTACCTTTCAGGAGAGCTATTCATGAGCAATGATTCGACGGAGAGAGTATCTTATCTCTCCCTCTCTGCAAACGAGACCAGACCCATAGAGAAACCGGTAGTGCGAGAGACAGCCTGGACCATCTACGTTAACGGCCAGGAATTGGTAACTATGCTTTGCACGCCGGACAAGATGAGTTTTCTAGTCCTGGGCTTTCTCGCCTCCGAGGGGATAATCAAAAGCCTGGACGACGTGGGGCTCTTGCGCGTCTGCGAAGATGAAGGGAACGTGGTCGATGTCAGACTGAGGGATGAAAACCTCTCCCTTCCGAGGAAACGGGTGCTCCTCTCGGGCTGCGGTGGGGGGGTAACCTTCGAGGATCTAAAAACCAGCCACGCCAGGCTCACCTCCTCCTTCACCGTCACCGCCGCCCAGATATCCAAACTGATGCGCGATCTACAAAAGAATGCAAAGGTATACCGTTCCGCAAGAGGCATCCACGCCTCAGCCCTAAGCGATGGCGAAAGGCTCCTTGTAGTCGCTGAAGATGTGGGGCGACACAATACCCTAGACAAGATAAGGGGGGAATGTATCTACCATCATATACCCACCACAGATCGGATCATCCTCACCACGGGGCGCATCTCCTCAGAGATGGTGAATAAGGCGGTCAGGATGGAGGTACCTGTGGTTGTCTCCCGGACATCGCCCACTGACCTAGCGATCCGGCTGGCCGAATCGGGGGGGATAACCGTTATCGGCTATGTCCGGGGCGAGAAGATGAACATCTATACCTGGCCAGAGAGGGTTAAGGAAGCCAAGAAACGAAAAGACCCCACCCCAGATAGTGGCCTCATCTAACAAGGGAGGTCTAAGATGAAGCTCTACAATCTGGGGGTCGTACCCTGGCTCGATTCGCAACTGATCTACCACGCCCTGCCCCGACTGGGGCGAGAAGGGCTCGTGCTTTTGAGCCCCGACTCGCCATACGTCTGCATAGGTTACCATCAAGATCTGGCCCAAGAGGTAGATGTAGGCTATTGCCGGGCCCATTCCATCCCCCTTTTTCGCCGTGAGGTAGGAGGAGGGGCTGTCTACCTAGATAGTGGCCAACTCTTCTATCAATTGGTTATCCGGAGCGATAGCCCCCTAGTTCCCTCAGGCAAAGAAGCGTTTTATAGGAAGTTCCTACAACCGGTGATAGAGAGCTATAAGGCTCTGGGCATCACCGCCCAATATAAGCCCATAAACGACGTCATTGTCGGGAACCGCAAGATATCGGGTAACGGAGTGGCCGAGATCGAGGGTCATGTCGTCTTCGTGGGCAACCTGATTATGGACTTTAACTACGATATGATGGCCCGCATCTTGAAAGTCCCCGACGAGAAGTATCGCGATAAGGTGTACAAAACTATGCGGGAGAACCTAACCACCATCCAACGAGAGTTGGGAATCGTGCCTCCCCGTCGTCAACTGGAGCACCTTCTCATTGCCAATTTCGGGAAGGTTCTCGGCCCCCTGGAAGAGGCTTCCCTCGATCAGGAAGTGTACGACCTCGTCAAGAGACTGGCCACCCAGTTTCAGAGCGAAGAGTGGCTCTACAAGAAAGGCAAGGAGCGAGTCGGATGGGAGACCAAGATCGCTGCGGGGGTGGAGGTGAAGCAAAAGGCCCGTAAGGCCCCCGGGGGTCTGATTCGGGCCACGACCGTGGTCCGGGAAGGGGTCATCGACTCGATATCCATATCCGGCGATTTCTTCTTCTACCCCAAAGAAGAACTGGAGGCCCTGGAGGCCGCACTGGAAGGTCACCTTATAAGCGAAGCCGAAAAGGTGATAGGCGATTTCTACCAAAAGAAGCGGATCGACTCCCCGGGGGTTACGCCCGCTGATTTGGCGAAAGTAATTCTTTGAACCTCACCCCTCTTCCACTGAAAGCGCTGACAACTTCGCCGGATCTCCTCTTTTAAAATCGCCTAGCGAAATATTGACGGATTACCCTTTTGGGTGTATACTATAATGGAACATGCGTGCTAATGCGGAGGCCCTATGAGAACCGGCACCGCTAATTTACCCCTCCACTACGGTAAGGCTCC
>CAZERB010000122.1:0-3936 GCA_964514645.1 uncultured Anaerolineales bacterium | reverse complement strand
GAGCCATCCGCCACTCCTCTGGAGGCCTAAGATATGTGAAAGCCCTAGGACTCTATATCGCTAAGCGAGGACTGGCCCAGGTCTCTATGAACATGACCAACTACCACCAAACGCCCCTCTATCGTGTTTTCGAGATGATAAGACGAGAGGCGGCCCGGTACGGGGTAACGGTGGTAGGGAGTGAGATCGTGGGGCTGGTGCCGGAGGGGGCCCTCCTTGAGAGCGCAGAATATTATCTACAACTGGAAGGTTTCTCTGAGGAGCAGGTTCTGGAAAGGCAACTAGAGGTGCCAGAGGAGGTCCTGGTAGCGGAGCCCAAAGCGGATATGAGGGCCTTCTTGGAGGAGGTAGCAAGCCCCTCCCCCACGCCGGGGGGAGGGAGTGTGGCCGCCCTATCCGGGGCTTTGGCCGCGGCCCTGACCAGCATGGCTTGCCAATTGACGTTGGACAAAGACGAGCACACCGAGGCTGAGAAGGAGATGAAGGCCGCCCTGGAGCAGGCACGAGGTCTCCAGAAGGATCTCTTCGCCTTTATCGAGGAGGATGCCCAAGCCTTCGAGGCGTTGTTGGCGGCCTACAGGCTGCCCAAGGATGTGGAAGAACAAAAAGTGAGCCGAACGATGGCAGTTCAGATGGCCCTCCGTGGTGCGGCCAGCGTCCCTCTAGCCGTGGCCGACAGGGCGGTGAAACTCTTAGAGGTTTTGCTTACCGTGGCGGAGAAAGGGAACCCTAATGTCCTGCCCGACACGGGGACAGCGGCCCATATGGCGAGGGCCGCGGTGCGCGGCGCAGCCCTTAGCGCGCGAGCCAACGCCACCTCCCTCGCCGATGAGGAACTGGCTAGGGCCTTCGAGGAGCAGATAGGGGGCTTCGAAGAGAGAACAGAGGGACTGGTGGCTCAGATTGAGGCGTTATTGGAGACTCGCTTATAACCGCTTTAGAAACCTGTGGGCACACCAGACGATATATGTGAGGCCGGCGAAGATATAGGGGCTTCGCCGGCCAAATATTTGGGCCCGGCGGAGGTTCTCCAAGAACTCTTGAGGGGTAGAGAAGGGGGCTATCTCGATACCTGCTCGCCCGATCTCCCAGGGGAAATGGGCATCGCTCCCTGCGGCTATGGCGATGGCGTGCCTCCGGGCTATCTCTCTCGCGTCCTCGTTATCGGATTTATGACGGATGCGGGCGTTGAAACCCTCGATAATGTCTGTCTTATCTATGATCGACTCCAAGGCCTCGCGCCCCATGCTCTTGGGCGCATCCCGAGCCAGAGGGTGAGTGGCGTAGACCAGCCCCCCTTGCTCTTTGATCCGGGCCACCGTCTCCTCCAAAGATAAACCCGAAGGTATCCTCTCGTTGAGAAATAGGCCTGCCACCTCCCCCTCTCTGGTGACCACCTCTTCCCCCACAAGCGCGGGAAAGGGAGCCACCTCAGCCAACCGCTTCGCCCCCTCGATCTCGTTGTGGTCGATGATGGCGATGCCGTCCAGCCCATTTCTCCTGGCAGCCTTTATCACCCTTTCTAGGGACATCCAGCAATCGTAGGAATAGGCGGTGTGCACGTGGAGGTCGATTCGCAACTCAATCAACCTCCTTGGGCCAGACAGGTTGACCACCCTTGAAGACCCTGGCCACCAGGTTCCCACCGAAGCGGTAGGCCAAATCCCGATAGTCGGAGGCCTCCAAGATAAGGATGTCGGCCTTCTTCCCCACCTCCAGGCTCCCCACCTCCGCTCCTTTTCCCAGAGCATAGGCCGCGTTTAGGGTAGAAGCGACGATGGTTTCGGCAGAGGCCATACCCATCTTCCTCGCGGCCAGGGCGATGACGAACTGCATAGATTCGCACCAACAAGTTCCGGGGTTGAGATCTGTGCCCAAAGCCACGGGCAGGCCCAACTCCATCATCCGTCTAGCAGGGGCGTAATGTTCCTCCCCTAAGCCAAAGGGGGTGCCAGGAAGGAGCACAGCGATGGTCCCAGCCTCCGCCAGAAGCCTCAACTCCTCTTGAGGGGTACAAATGAGATGATCAGCGGATGTCGCTCCCAGTTCCGCCGCCAAGGCCGCTCCCCCCAACGTTTTGAACTCATCGGCGTGGATCTTGAGCCCCGTACCGAGCGCCTTGGCCGCCTCGAGGAGGCGACGCGATTGGGCAAGGGTGAAAGCGCCCTCATCGCAGAAGATATCGCAGAAGCACACCCCCTCCTTAGCAGCCTCAGGAAGCATCTCCTCTACCACCATATCCATATACTCTTCGCTTCGCCCTTTGTATTCCTGGGGGATAGCATGAGCGCCAAGAAAGGTGGCCACCAAATCGACAGGGTGGCTCTCAGCGAGGCTCTTAATGGCCTTTACCATCTTCAACTCCTGGGCAACGTTAAGCCCATACCCTGTCTTTACCTCTGCCGTGGTGGTGCCATGAGCCAACATCCTATCCAGCCGCTGCCGACTTTGAGCCAGCAACTCCTCTATGCCGGCCTGGCGGGTAGCCCGCACGGTGCTCATGATTCCCCCGCCGGCAGCCATTATGTCCAAGTAGGTGGCTCCCCTCAGGCGCATCTCGAACTCATCGACTCTGGAGCCAGCGAAGACCAGATGGGTATGGGGGTCCACGAAGCCGGGCATAACTACCCGGCCAGAGGCATCGAACTCCTCCTGGGCCACCACTTGCCTTTGGATGTCGCTACTCTTCCCCACCAAGGCGATGCGGCCTTCTTTGATGGCTAGAGCCCCATCCTCGATGAGGCCCAGATCGCTCATATCGGGGCCAACTTTGGGGCCTTTCGAGGCGAGGGTTAAGAGTTGTCCAACGCTATGGATCAGGAGGTCAGCGTGCATCGTGTTTCACTCAAACCATTCTTTGGGCGGTGTCAGATGTTAGCATCTGACACCGGCTGTCAGGAGGTAACTCCCGACAGCACGAAACCAGAGTCATTCGGGGTGCATATACTGGCTGAGCAGATTGGTCTGGTACCTTTATGTAAAACAGGGGCAGTTAAACCATTTATATTATATATTTCAATGGCAACTGCCCCGTTTCCCTACCGCGCACTTATGCCGGAAGCTCGCCTTTCTCGCGCATCTTCTGGATCGCATACTCAGGTAGCCTTCCTTTTTGGTAGGCAATCCGCCTCCAGGTAGGACCGATTATCGACCTAATCTGGTTAAGCATGTTGGCATCTACGGGAATGTCGAGAATAACCATATCCTTTTCTCTACCCGGCAACCGTTCCCAATGCGGTCCCTTGTGTAAGGCTCCAGGGAATTTCTGAACGATCTCAGTGAGAGTCGCCTTGAACACTTCCCAGATTTGCTCGTCAGTCCCTACACAATCGATATAGACTTCCATCATGACTTCCATCTTAGCCTCCTTGTTGTCTCAGGGTATATATGGCCGATTTATGAAAGTGCGCAGCCTATTCTAACGCTATAGTATTTACAAAGCAAGTTTGAAGAGTGCTTCAGGGGGAGAAAACACGGGCTTTTCGAGGCACTCTGGTCACTTGGGGTGCATATACTGGCTGAGCAGATCGGTCTAGACCCCTTCTACCTTTAAGAGTAGTATTGATGTTGTATGGACTCTCAAACCACGTGTGCCTACTGCAAAGGGAACATTTCTTTATCAGATTATTTTTGTCCGAATTGCGGGAAAAAACTGAAAGAGAAGCTCTTACCAACAACTTTTTTAAAACAGCTTGTCCCCGCCCGATCTAAATGTAGTGAGGTTTATATACCCGACCTCATTAGGGCAGGTGTGGAAGTCTGCTCTACTCTTTTTTCGGAAGACCACAGAGAGTCTCCCCTACATTTGTCTGTACTCGGGACTGGAGCCTTTAGGCGGTCGGCGGCCTTTTCATGACTACGGCATCGTCGGTATCTTCAAACCGTGCTTCTTGGCGGTCTCTATCGCCTCTGGATACCCGGCGTCTACATGGCGAA